>NZ_JBDYKJ010000009.1:0-93027 GCF_040012395.1 Nocardioides sp. 31GB23
CCTCGCTGCTCGACCAACGACCGCCGTTGGTCGAGCAGTGACGAGCGCCAGCGAGGAGCGTCGCCGAGACCGGGTGACCGACGCGCTCGCCGTACGCCGGGTGGTTGCGGGGTCTCGGCGTCGCTCGAGCCTTCGGCCCTCGCTGCTCGACCCACGAACGCCGTTGGTCGAGCAGTGACGAGCGCCAGCGAGGAGCGTCGCCGAGACCCGGTGAGTGGCGCGCTCGGCGTACGTCGATCGGTTGCGGGGTCTCGGCGTCGCTCGAGCCTTCGGCCCTCGCTGCTCGACCACCGGTCGCGGCACCGGGTGTTCACCTCCCGCTCCGCGCGTCTTCTCGGCGTGTTGCTCCGATCCGGCGGTGGCCGGGCGTACGTTCGGGGCATCGGCGAGTGGGGAAGCTCGCCGCACCTGGAGGCCCGATCGTGAGCACTCACGACTGCACCGCACGGCAGGTTCGCCCCTGGCGTGCGGACGGAGGCGGGCACTCCCGCTGTCGGGTCCCCTCCCGGTCCGAGATCAGGTACTAGGGCCGGGGCGACGAGTGCGCGCCGCGACCCGTGAGGGGTGAACCGTGCCGACCAAGGTCACGTCGCAGCAGCCGCAGTCGCTTCACGCAACACGCACCTACGTCCTCGACACCAGCGTCCTGCTGGCAGACCCGGGGGCGCTCAAGCGCTTCGCGGAGCACGAGGTCGTGCTGCCCGTCGTCGTCATCACCGAGCTCGAGGGCAAGCGTCACCACCCCGAGCTCGGCTACTTCGCCCGGGCCGCGCTGCGCGGTCTCGACGAGCTGCGGGTCAGCCACGGGCGGCTGGACACACCGGTGCCGGTGGGGGAGCTGGGCGGCAGCGTGCGCGTCGAGCTCAACCACACCGACCCGACGGCGCTGCCCTCCGGCTTCCGCCTCGGCGACAACGACACCCGCATCCTCGCGGTGGCCAAGAACCTGGCCGACGAGGGCGCTGACGTCACGCTGGTCTCCAAGGACCTGCCGCTGCGGATCAAGGCCTCCGCGGTCGGCCTCGACGCCCAGGAGTACCGCGGCGAGGCGATCTCGGAGTCCGACACCGGCTACTCGGGCATGGCCGAGATCGACGTGCCGGCCCTCGAGATCGACGCGCTCTACGACGAGGGGGTGATCGACCTCGACGAGGCGCGCGACCTGCCCTGCCACCAGGGCCTGGTGATGCTCTCGGAGCGCGGCACCGCGCTGGGCCGCGTGGGTCCCGACAAGCGGGTGCACCTGGTGCGGGGCGACCGCGAGGCCTTCGGCATCCACGGCCGCTCGGCCGAGCAGCGGGTCGCCCTCGAGCTGCTCCTGGACCCCGAGGTCGGGATCGTGTCGCTGGGCGGGCGCGCCGGCACCGGCAAGTCGGCGATGGCGCTGTGCGCCGGGCTCGAGGCGGTCCTCGAGCGCCGTCAGCACCAGAAGGTCGTCGTGTTCCGGCCGCTCTTCGCCGTCGGCGGGCAGGAGCTGGGCTACCTGCCCGGCTCGGAGTCGGAGAAGATGTCGCCCTGGGGGCAGGCGGTCTTCGACACGCTCGGCGCGATGACCTCGCGCGAGGTGGTCGACGAGATCCTCGACCGGGGGATGCTCGAGGTGCTGCCGCTGACCCACATCCGCGGCCGCTCGCTGCACGACGCCTTCGTCATCGTCGACGAGGCGCAGTCGCTGGAGCGCAACGTGCTGCTGACGGTGCTCTCGCGCATCGGCGCCAACTCCAAGGTGGTGCTGACCCACGACGTGGCGCAGCGCGACAACCTGCGGGTGGGCCGGCACGACGGCGTGGTGGCGGTGATCGACAAGCTCAAGGGCCACCCGCTCTTCGCGCACGTCACCCTGACCCGCTCCGAGCGCTCGCCGATCGCGGCCCTGGTCACCGAGATGCTGGAGAACGTCACGCTCTAGGTCTGAGGCTGGGGCTGCTGTTCCTCCTGGGACCAGGGAGGCCTGTGGGGCGCATCCGCTCGCGATGTGCCCCACCGGCCGACCCGCTCGGTTTGCGTGCGCACCGCGCCTCCTGCACAGTGGCCCGTGATCGTTTCGTGACCTCGTCCTTCCCCCAGCAGGTCACGACGGCGCCCGTCGCTCGCGACGGGCGCCGTGTCCTGTCCCCGAGCATCGCGAGCCATCCCCTGTGTCGAAGAAGCCCAAGTACGTCGGCAAGCACGCCGCCCCCAAGACCCACCGCGCCAGCGCCGCGCCCCGCGTGGCACTGCGCTCCACCGTCGTGATGTCGACGCTGGCGGTCGGGGCGACCGGGGCAGCGGTGACCGGCGGGGTCATGGGGGGCCCGGCCACCACCGCCGGCGCCGAGTCGCCGGCCTCGATCGTGCCGCTGGCCGCCGACGTCGTCTCGGCCTCCGACCGCGAGTCGGCGCTCGAGGGGCGCGACGAGACCGTCGTCTCGCGCACCGACCGGCGCGAGCAGGCCGACCCGGCCAAGAAGGCCGCGCTGGAGACCACCGACGGCCAGGCGATGACGAAGTCCGAGCGGCTCGCCGACGCCGACCCGCGCGAGATCGGCCGGGCGCTGCTCGGCGACTTCGGCTTCTCCGCCGACCAGTTCGGCTGTCTCGACTCCCTGTGGGTCAGCGAGAGCGACTGGGAGGTCGACGCCGACAACCCGACCTCCTCCGCCTACGGCATCCCGCAGGCGCTCACCCAGCTGCACGACCTCCCGGCCGACTACATGACCTCCGCGGAGAGCCAGATCCGCTGGGGCCTGGGCTACATCCAGGACTCCTACGGCAGCCCGTGCAGCGCCTGGTCCTTCAAGCAGGCCAACAACTGGTACTGAGCCGCGCGGCTGCGAGGATGCCCGCGTGAGCGACGTCTTCGAGTGCGAGATCCAGGCCCGGCTGCGCGACATCAACCTCGGCGGCCACGTCGACAACGTCGAGGCGATCCGGATCCTCGACGAGGCCCGCATCCTCTTCCACCACCACGCCGACCTGCAGCCGCCCGCCGGTCGTCGCCCCGGGCTGCTGGGCGCCCGGCCCGACGGCGTCGTCGAGCTGGTCGGCTCGCAGCGCGTCGACTACCACGCCGAGATGCGCTACGTGGCCTTCCAGCCGTTCCTGCTGAGGTTGTGGGTGCAGCGCGTGGGCGGCTCCTCCTTCACCGTCGCCACCGAGATGCGCGTGCAGGCCGACCACGGCCCGGCCCTGGTGGCCGCGACCACGGTGGTGCTGTGGGACCACGCCACGCAGGCCTCGTGGGCGATGAGCGACGACGTGCGCGCGGCCCTGCAGCGCTACGAGGGCGACCCGGTCGCGCTGCGCTGAGCCTCGGAGCCGCGCCGGCGTGAGAGCGTGGCGGGGTGGACGATCAGCTCGCCGACCTTGCCGCGCAGGGGTACGACGTCGCCAACGACCCCCGCCAACGGGCCAGACGGCGGCGCCGGCACCGGCTCGCCCTGGTCGTGGGCGGCCTGCTGGTCCTCGCGCTCGGCCTCGGTGGGGTGGTCGGTCTCGACCGGGTGGACCGCCACCGGGCCGAGGGCGTGCTGCCGGACCTCGCGGCGGCCCTGCAGGCCCGGGTGGAGCAGGGCGACGCCGCCCGCGGCGGGCCGGCGCTGGCCGAGATCGCCGCCACCTTCCTCGAGGACCCGGCGGTCGACCTGCCCGACGTGGGCACCTACCTCCTCGCCGACCCGGCCTCGCGCGAGGAGCCGCTCTCGGCGTGCGTCGAGCTCGAGCCCCGGCTGGGCACGAGCAGCTACTCCTGCGTGCCCCTCGACGAGCCCGACGTCGAGCCCACGAGCCCCGAGGGCGGGATGGCCTTCTTCGTCGTCGGCCCCGAGTAGCCGCTCAGGGGTGCGTCATGCTCTCGACGTCGAGGGCGGCGTCGAGCTGCTCCTCGGTGAGGTCGCCCCGCTCGACGTAGCCCATCTCCAGCACCTGCTCGCGGATGGTGCGGCCCTCGGCCAGCGCCGCCTTGGCGACCTTGGCCGCCTCCTCGTAGCCGATGTGCTTGTTGAGCGGGGTGACCACCGAGGGCGAGGACTCGGCGTAGGTGCGCATCCGCTCGGCGTCGGCGCTGATGCCGTCGACGGTGCGCTCGGCCAGCACCCGCGAGGAGGCGGCCAGCAGCCGCACCGACTCCAGCACGTTGCGGGCGATGACCGGCATCGCGACGTTGAGCTCGAAGGAGCCGCTGGCCCCGGCCGCGGTCACCGCGGCGTCGTTGCCGACCACCTGGAAGCAGACCATCAGCGTCGCCTCGGGCAGCACCGGGTTCACCTTGCCCGGCATGATGCTCGAGCCCGGCTGCAGGTCGGGCAGGTGGATCTCGGCCAGCCCCGTGGTGGGCCCCGAGGCCATCCAGCGCAGGTCGTTGCAGATCTTGGTCAGCCCGACGGCGTACGTCTTGAGCGCGCCGCTCAGCTCGACGAGCGAGTCGCGGGTGCCCTGGGCCTCGAAGTGGTTGCGGGCCTCGGTGAACGGCTGGCCGGTGCGCTCGCCCAGCACCTCGATCACGCGGGCGGCGAAGCCCTCGGGGGTGTTGATGCCGGTGCCGACGGCGGTGCCGCCCAGCGGCAGCTCCCGCACCCGGGGGAGCACCGCCTCCAGCCGCTCCACGGCGTAGCGCACGGTGGCGGCGTACCCGCCCATCTCCTGGCCGAGCATCACCGGGGTGGCGTCCATCAGGTGGGTGCGCCCCGACTTCACCAGGCCGGCGAACTCCTCGGCCTTGGCCTCGAGCGAGCCCGCCAGGGTGTCGAGCGCGGGCAGCAGGTCGTCGACGACGGCCAGCGTCGCGGCGACGTGGATGGCGGTGGGGAAGGTGTCGTTGCTCGACTGGCTGGCGTTGACGTGGTCGTTGGGGTGCACCTCGGTGCCGGCCCGGGCCGCGAGCGAGGCGATCACCTCGTTGGCGTTCATGTTCGACGACGTGCCCGACCCGGTCTGGAAGACGTCGACGGGGAAGGCGTCGTCGTGCTCGCCGGCCGCGACCTGCTGGGCTGCCAGCGTCACGGCCTCGGCCCGGGCGGGCTCCAGGATGCCCAGCTCGCCGTTCACGGTCGCCGCGGCCGCCTTGACCTGGCCGATGGCGTGCACCAGCGCCGGCTCGATCGGGGTGCCGCTGATCGGGAAGTTTTGCACCGCCCGCTGCGTCTGCGCCCGCCACAGGGCGTCGCGGGGCACCTCGACCTCGCCCATGGAGTCGTGCTCGATGCGGACCTCGCGGCCGGCCTGGCTCTCAGCGTGCTCGCTCATGCGGCCACGCTAACGAGTGACGATGGCCGTGCGCCTCACCGCTACGGTGGGCCTGCTCCGACGCGACCACGGGTGAGGAAGGGCCGACGATGACGCAGTGGCTGGAGGACCTCAGCACGCTCCAGGTGCTGCTGCTCGTGGTGGCCGTGCTGGTGGGCGGCTCGGTGCTGGCGGCGCTCCTGGGCGCGCTGCTGGTGCGGATGGGGATGCGGCGGCCGTGGGTGCTGCGGCTGGCCAGCCGGCTGGCCTTCAAGGGCCTCGAGCTGATCAAGCGGCCGCTGACGATCACGGTGCTCGACGAGGTGGCCGCGGTGATGCGCACCGGTCACTACACCAAGAACATCTCCGACGCGCTGATCGAGAACCACGACGAGCTCAAGGCGCTGGTGGCCGAGAAGGTCCGGGAGGACCCCAACGCGCGCCTGGTCTCGCGGCTGCCGGGCTACGACACCATCGTCTCCGAGGTCACCGAGACCACGCTGCGGGTGATGATCGAGATGCTCTCCGACCCGCGCACCGACGAGCTGGTCTCCGACCTGCTGCGCAACAACCTCGAGCAGATCCGGGTCGCGGTGCGCCAGCGCGACCACGAGCAGCTCGAGGGGCACGAGCCGGCCGACCCGGCGCCGCCCGGCGCGCCCCGGCCCACGGTCTAGGCAGCGCGGGCGAGGTAGAGCAGGTACTGCTCGTCGCGGTCCTGCAGCCGCACGTCGTGGCGGCGTACGTCGACCTCGTCGAAGACCGACCGCAGCGCCGACTCGAGGTCGGGCGACTCCGCCGCCGACCAGACCACCAGCGCACCTCCGGGGCGCAGCACGGCCTGCACGGTGCGCAGGAAGGTGCGCTCGTAGAGCCCGGCGTTGCCCTCGTGCACCAGGTAGCCGGGCCCGTTGTCGACATCGAGCAGCACCAGGTCGTAGGTCTGCGGACGGGCCTCGGCCATCGCCACCGCGATGTCGGCCGCGACGACGCTGACGCGCTCGTCGGCCAGCAGGGCGGGGCCGTGCGGCACGGTGCCGTCGCGCATCCAGCCGATCAGGGCCTCCTCGATCTCGACGACCGCGCACCGCTCGACACGGGAGTCGGCCAGCACCTCGTGCATCGTGTAGCCCAGGCCCAGCCCGCCGACGACCACCGCCCGCGGGTCGTCGACCACGGCGAGCGCGGCCGCGGCCAGGGCGCGCTCGCTGGCGACCTCGACGGTGTCCATCACGAAGACGCCGTTGGCGCGCAGCTCGAGCGAGGCCGGGGCGTTCTCGTCGCGGCGCTCGGTGAGCACCAGCTCGCCGCGCTCGGTCTCTGCCCTGGCGATCTCCACGTGGTCCACGCACGCATCCTGCCCGACGCGGCGAGGGGCCCACGCCCGCCGTGGGGGTGAGGTTGGTCCTGGGCCCGCCTGGCTAGCGTCGAGGGGACACCCCACCACGAGGAGGACCTGTGAGCCAGGGCCAGCACGAGCGCGAGCAGGAGCGCAAGCGCGACAAGCAGAGCGACGCCGACGAGACCGGTGAGGCGTCCTCGGGCGGCCAGGTCTCGTCGGTGCAGAACATGGACTCGGCCGGCGAGGAGATCTCCGACGACCAGGCGGTCGCCGGGCAGCCCGACGGTGAGAGCGGCCGCGTCGACGAGGGCCCCACGGGCCCCAACGCCCGCAGCGGCTCCGACGACAACTGAGCCGGGCCGCTACTCGGCGGAGCGGACCCGGATCCCCGAGATCGGGACGGTCACCGCGCCACCGGGGTCGGTGAAGAAGTCGTTGCCCTTGTCGTCGACGACGATGAAGGCGGGGAAGTCCTCGACCTCGATCTTCCAGACGGCCTCCATGCCGAGCTCGGGGTACTCCAGCACCTCGACCGACTTGATGCAGTCCTGGGCCAGGCGGGCGGCGGGGCCACCGATCGAGCCGAGGTAGAAGCCGCCGTGCTCGCCGCACGACTCGGTGACCTGCTTGGAGCGGTTGCC
Organism: Nocardioides sp. 31GB23; assembly: GCF_040012395.1. NCBI lineage: Bacteria > Bacillati > Actinomycetota > Actinomycetes > Propionibacteriales > Nocardioidaceae > Nocardioides > Nocardioides sp. 31GB23. Next base: position 7,186 of record NZ_JBDYKJ010000009.1, read on the forward strand.
CTTGGCGAGCATCACCATCGAGCCGCCCTCGGCCTGGAAGGACTTCACGTAGGAGTCCATCCGACCGGCGGTGGTCGGCCCGAACGACCCGGAGGCGTAGCCCTCAGGGGTCTTGGCCGGGCCGGCGTAGTAGACCGCGTGGTCCTTGAGGTACTGCGGCATGCCCTCGCCGGCGTCGAGGCGCTCCTGGATCTTGGCGTGCGCGATGTCGCGGGCCACGACCAGCGGCCCGGTCAGGGAGAGGCGGGTCTTGACCGGGTGCTTCGTGAGCTCGGCGAGGATGTCGGGCATCGGCTGGTTGAGGTCGATGCGCACCACGTCGGCCTCGGCCTGCAGGGCCTCGTCGGTGGTCTCGGGCAGGTAGTGCGCGGGGTCCGTCTCGAGCTGCTCGAGGAAGACGCCCTCGGGGGTGATCTTGCCGAGCGCCTGCCGGTCGGCCGAGCAGGAGACGGCGATCGCGACGGGGCACGAGGCGCCGTGGCGCGGCAGCCGCACGACGCGCACGTCGTGGCAGAAGTACTTGCCGCCGAACTGGGCGCCGATGCCGAACGACTGGGTCAGCTCGAAGACCTGCTCCTCCAGCTCGAGGTCGCGGAAGCCGTGGGCGTCCATCGAGCCCTCGGTCGGCAGGTTGTCGAGGTAGTGCGCCGAGGCGTACTTGGCGGTCTTGAGCGCGAACTCCGCGCTGGTGCCGCCGATGACCACGGCCAGGTGGTACGGCGGGCAGGCGGCCGTGCCGAGCGAGCGGATCTTCTCGTCGAGGAAGCTCAGCATCCGCTTCGGGTTGAGGATCGCCTTGGTCTCCTGGAACAGGAACGACTTGTTGGCCGACCCGCCACCCTTGGCCATGAAGAGGAACTTGTACTCGGGCTTCCCCGAGGTCTGGGGCGTGGAGTAGATCTCGATCTGGGCCGGCAGGTTGGTGCCGGTGTTCTTCTCGTCGTACGTCGTCAGCGGCGCGAGCTGCGAGTAGCGCAGGTTGAGCCTGGTGTAGGCCTCGTGGACGCCACGGCTGATCGCCTCGCCGTCGTCGATGCCGGTCAGCACGCCCTCGGACTTCTTGCCCATCACGATCGCGGTGCCGGTGTCCTGGCACATCGGCAGCACGCCGCCGGCGGAGATGTTGACGTTCTTGAGCAGGTCGGTGGCCACGAACCGGTCGTTGCCCGACGCGTCGGGGTCGTCGATGATCTTGCGCAGCTGGGCCAGGTGGGCCGGGCGCAGGTAGTGGGCGATGTCGTGCATCGCCTCGGCGGTCAGGCGCTGGATCGCCTCCGGGCTGACCTTGAGGAAGGTCTGGCCCTCGACGTCGACGGTCGAGACGCCCTCGGTGGTGACCAACCGGTAGGGAGTGTCGTCCTTGCCGGTGGGCAGGAGGTCGGAGTAACGGAACTCGGCTTCGCTCACGAGCGCCCAGGGTACGCCGCGTGCGTCGGCACTACTCTGCGGGCATGGGAGAGATGGAGGAGCGCGCCCCGGACCCGTTGTCGATGCGGGTCTCGCACGCCGACCGGGAGCAGGTGGCCGAGGTGCTGCGTGTGGCGGCGGGCGAGGGCCGGCTCGACCTCGACGAGCTGGAGGAGCGCCTCGACCTCACCTGGGCGGCCAAGACGTACGCCGACCTGGTGCCGATCACGCACGACCTGCAGCCCGCCGTCGAGCCGCGGCCGCACGTGCCCTCGCCCCGCCCGGGCAGCACTCCGCTCCACGTGCCCGAGCACCTGTCGTCCCGTTCGATCATGGGCGAGTGCAAGCGCCAGGGCGTGTGGCGGGTCCCCGCGCAGCACACGGCGTTCGCGCTGATGGGCAGCGTCCTGATCGACCTGCGCGAGGCCGTGCTCGAGAGCCACGAGACGCGCATCCAGGCCAGTGCCGTGATGGGCGAGGTGAAGGTCGTCGTGCCCGCCCACGTGCACGTCGTCGTCGACGGCACGCCGGTGATGGGCGACTACGGCCAGGGCAAGGACAAGGTGCCGGCCGACCTCGGCCCCGACTCGCCCGTCGTGCGGGTGCAGGGCGTCGCGGTGATGGGCTCGGTGCAGGTGCAGCGGCTGCCCCCGCCCGGCACGCCGAAGAAGTACCTCGGCACCTACTGATCCTGGGGCGACCGGCTGCACCACCGCGAGCGTCTCGGAGCTCGCTGCGACCGCGGTGTCACTGCCCGGGGTGCGGCTCTGGTCCCGTAGTCGAACGGGCACAACGCTTCGCCAGACACCCCGGACGCCGGCTCCCCGAAGGGACGCGCGGCGCGACGGGCTGTTGTGCCCGTTCGACTTCGACCTGCTCTAGCCGACTGACGCGGGGTTGACATGCGACTCTGCCGATGCGCGAACGGTCGGTCAGTGCAGGTTGATGCCACACTCGTGGGGTGACTCGGCGACACATCGCGTGGGCTGTCGGCTGCCTGTTCTTGTTGAGCGGTTGCACCGGCGTCGGTTCACCGACGAGGTCCGGCGTGCCGACGCCAGGACCGCTTGCATTCGACACAAGTGAGAGCCACTGCGCCCTCAGGTCGCCTTCTGTCCCACGGGTAGTGACCATGACACCTTGGAACGAGATCTCTCAGACGAGTCCTCTGAGGTCATCAGCCCTGCCTCGCGTCTTGCCCCCGCCTGACGAGATCGTCGCGGGCGCCACCAACTTGCTCGACGACCCGCCAGGGCAAGTAAGGATGGTGGCGTTCTGGGGGAATCCCGGCGTGCAGGAACCTGACGTAGACACCCCTGTCACCTTCCTCGGCGTCGACGACCGATGGAGGACCCTCACGGTCAGAGACCTGGGCGGCGAAACGTGGTACCTCAACGCAGGTCGCGGGACGCTCTCCCCCGACGGATCACGGTGGGTCACGAACTTCGACGATCGCAACGTCGTGGTCGACCTACGAACTGGCAACGTCAGGGACCTCACTCCTGCCCGGATGTCCGGTATCGCCTGGGCGCAGGACAGTTCGGGTGTGGCCCTATGGTCCCCTACAGACCCGGGAATCACGATCTTCGACAAGCGCGGCAGGCAAACGGACCGGGTGCCCGTCGACGTCGGCAAGCGTCGAGTGTTCCTGCTGCCCGAGGGTCACCTCACCCTCGCCGAGAGCGTTGAGGACGAAGTGCCGAGCGTCCGTCTCGTGACCATATCGTCCGACGGTGCAGCATTGCGGACGCAGACGTGCGCGCTACCCCAGGGGTACCGGTCCCGCGACACCGGCGTCAGGACATTCGATGGACGCAGACTGCTGCTGTCCGCTCTCGTCGACCAGCGTCGGTTCGTCTACCGCTTCACCTTGCTGGATATGGCCACTGGCGAAGTGATCGAAGACTTCGAGCATCGCGGTGACGTCCCGCAGATAGCCAACCGGAGTGCACCCGGGGTGTACCCGACTGACATCAGCGGAGGCCCAGACGCCATCTATGGCATCGACCCGCTAACCGGGGACATGACGCCTCTCAGCCGCACCTACCCCTACCGCGACCAAGGGGGGTATGAGAATCACGCTGCATCTCAGTTCGCAACCGACCTCATGTTCACCCGATAGCGCTGACGCAGCGCCTGTAGGCGAGCGGGGGTCCACTTCTGGCCCCCCTCTGTGTGTCGCGTGCCGGGTCTGATGGAGGCTCTGAAGTGACGCGTCGAGGTTCCCCAACGCACGCTCACGCCTTCCTTTGCCGCATAGCTTGCGCCCGCGGCACCCGGTTCTGCCGCCCTGAGGGAGCGTGTAGACGAAGTCCGGCAGAGGGCTGCAGCTCCGGGTTGGTCCATGGTGGCGAGGCTCTGTCCTGGTCGATCCACGGGGCGTCTCCCGGCCGGGACTGCATTGAGTTGCTGGTGCTTGAGTGGGTGCATGCTCGGGATGGCGGTGGTGGAGGAGATGTCGGAGGACGCTGTCCTCGACACTGCTGCCGCGCTGGCGAGCACGGTGCAGCGGGCCGAGGTGGGGTTGTTGCGGGCGGCGTACCGGTGGGCGGTGCTGCACGATCCGGCCCGCACCCTGGACCCGGGGGTGGCGGTGTTGCCGGGGCGGGAGAAGGCCCGGCAGTACGGCGGTGAGGGCACCGCCCCGGTCAGTGAGTTCGCGGCTGCGGAGTTCGGTGCTCGGATCGGGCGCACCACCTACGCGGCGGCGGCTCTGATCGCGGACGCCCAGGACCTGCACCACCGCCACCCCGTGCTGTGGGCCCGGGTGGTGGCCGGGGAGGTGCGGTCCTCCTATGCCCGGTTCGTGGTCACCAAGACCCGTGAGCTGACCGCGCTCGAGGCTGAGTGGGTCGACGCGGAGGTTGCCGAGTCCGCGGACGGGCGGATTCCGTGGACGCGGTTCGAGGCGCTGGTGGTGGGCAAGGTCGCCGCCGCGGCCCCGGAGCTGGCGCGGGAGAAGGAGGAGCGTGCCCGTCGGGCGACGTTCGCGAAGATCGTCGGGAAGCCCGAGCACGGGATGGCCTCGTTCCTGATCCGCGCCCCGATCCCGGTGATCACCCAGCTCGACGCCACCATCGGTGCGCTCGCGGAGCGGCTGCGTGAGCAGCTCCCGGATGATCCGCACGCCGCCGACCCCCTGCGTCAGCCAGAGGGTGAGGAGCAGCCCGACGAGGCGACCACGGTGGTGTGCGCCGACGAGCGGCGGGGGCTGGCGGTGCTGATGCTCGCCCACCCCGACACCGCTCCTGCGGACCTCGACCTGACCACGCTCACACCGCGTGTGGAGGTGGTGGTCCACCTCGACGGCCACGACATCGACAACGGAGTCGTCGCGCCGATAGCGCGGGTGGAGGGCCATGGCCCGGTCACCCGGGAGTGGGTCCGCGAGGTGCTGGGTCCGCACGCGAGGTTCACGATCCGCCCGGTGTTCGACCCACTCGGTCAGGTGCCGGTCGATGCCTACGAGATCCCGGCGCGACATAGGCGGGCCGTGCGAGTGATCTCGCCGGCCGACGTGTTCCCCTACTCCTCCTGCACCACCACCAGCATGCAGGTCGACCACACCGACCCCTGGGCACCCGGGGAGGTCGGTGGGTCGAGCGAGGTCGGGAACTACGGGCCGATGACCACCACCCACCACCGCGCCAAGACCTTCGGACACTGGCGCCTCAAGCAGCCCTACCCGGGCGTGTTCCTGTGGCGCGACCCCCACGGCGCGCTCTACCTCGTCGACCACACCGGCACCCGCCGCATCGACCACGCCGCCTGAGACCGACGGCAAGGGCCTTGACGTCCCCGCCCACCCCCGCGCTAGGTTCGTCTCGTCCACCACGGGAGCTCGCGGCAGCGGGCTGAGAGGGAGCTGAGCCGCTCCGACCGTCGAACCTGATCCGGGTAAAGCCGGCGAAGGAAGCGAGGAGCGATGGTGCTGCCACGTCTGTTCTGCCTGGTCGGCCCTGCCGACGACCTGTCCGTCCTGCCCGAGCTGGCCCGGCTGGGGGTGCGCGGTTTCCAGGTGCGGGCCAAGCACGAGGTCGTGCCCCTCGCCGACCGCGACATCCTCAGCCTCGCGCGCAGCGTGGTCGCGGCGGTGCGCCCGCACGGTGCCACCGTCGTGGTCGACGACCGCGTCGACGTGGCGCTGGCGGCCGGCGCCGACGGGGTGCACCTGGGAGCGCTCGACCTGCCGGTCGCCGACGCGCGCCGTCTGGCGCCCCGCCTGCTGGTCGGGGCGACCTGCCGCGACGCCGACGACGTACGCCGCGCCGCCGACGACGGTGCCGACTACGCCGGCCTCGGCCCGGTCTTCGACACCGTGAGCAAGCCCGGCCTTCCGCCGGCACTGGGCCTCGAGGCGATCACCGCCGCGACCGGCACCCTGCCGCTGCTGGCCATCGGGGGCATCGACGCCGCCCGGGCCCGACAGGCGCGAGCCGCCGGCGCCCACGGGGTCGCCGTCATCGGCGCCCTGTGGCGACAACCCGACCCGCTGCACGCCGCCCGGGAGCTGCTCGACGCCGTCGCGTGAGCCGGGGGAGCACGGCCCGGGTCGAGGTGCTCGGGGCCGGGATCGTGGGCCTGGCGGTCGCCGACGAGCTGCTGCGGCGTGGCCACGACGTACGCGTCGTCGACCCCGCGCCTGCCCGAGGCGCCTCCTGGGCCGCCGCCGGGATGCTGAGCCCCGCCGCCGAGGTCTCGCACGACGAGCCGGCGCTGCTCGGCCTCGGGCGCCGCAGCCAGGCGCTGTGGCCGGGCTGGGCCGCGCGGCTGGGGTTGGCGACCTCGTCGACCGGCACGCTCCTGGTCGGCCGCGACGCCGCCGACCTGCAGGAGGTCGACCGCCAGGCCGCGCTCGTGCGCCGGCTCGGTGGCCGCGTCGAGGAGCTCGACTCCCGCGGGGTGCGTGACCTCGAGCCCGGTCTGGCCGGACGGGTGCTGGGCGGCGCCCTGCTGCCCGACGACCACAGCATCGACCCCCGCCTGGTCCTGGCCGCGCTGCTCGAGCGGGTGCCCGTGCAGCCCGAGCCCGGGCCGCCCGGCTGGGCCGAGGTCACGGTGCTCGCCACCGGCTCGACCCCGCCGGCGGCGTACGTCGACAGGGCCGGCCTGCCGCCCGGGCTGGTGCGCGGAGTGCGCGGCGAGGTGCTGCGCGCGCGCACCGACGACCCGCCCGGACGCACGGTGCGCGGCTGGGCGCGAGGCCGCGCCGTCTACGTGGTGCCCCGGGCGGGCGGCGAGGTCGTCGTGGGCGCCACCAGCGAGGAGCACGACGCCCCGCCGGTGGTCACCCTCGGCGGGCTGCACGCCCTGCTCGAGGCCGCCCGCGAGCTGCTGCCCGGCTTCGACCGCGCCGAGCTGGTCGAGGCGCTCGCCCGCGACCGGCCGGGCACCGTCGACGGGCTGCCCCTCGTCGGGCCCACCCGCGACCCCGCGCTGGTCATGGCCACCGGCCACTTCCGCCACGGCGTGCTGCTGGCGCCGCTGACCGCCGAGCTGGTCGCCGACCACCTCGACACCGGCCGGGTCGACCCGGCCACCGACCCCCGACGACTCCTGGAGAACCGATGAGACCCACCGAGCAGATCCTGCTCAACGGGCGGCCGGCGCCGCTCGTCGAGACGGTGCGCGACCTCGTGCCCGACCCCGACGGCCGCGCGGTTGCCGTCAACGGCGACGTGGTGCCGCGCGCCGAGCACGCCTCGCGCCGGCTGCGCGCCGGCGACGTCGTCGACGTGGTGACGGCGGTGCAGGGCGGATGAGCGACGTGACGGCAAGCGGGCTGCCCGCCCTGCGGGTGGCGGGGGAGGAGCTCCCCTCGCGCCTCTTCCTGGGCACCGGCGGGCTGCCGCACCTGTCCCTCCTGCCCGCCGTCCTCGAGGCCGCCGACCCGGCGCTGGTGACGGTCTCGGTGCGCCGCACCTCGAGCACCGGGGCCGGCGGGCTCCTCGACCTGCTGCGGACCGCGGGCGTGCGGCTGCTGCCCAACACCGCCGGCTGCACCTCGGCGCGCGAGGCGGTGCTGACCGCCCGCCTGGCCCGCGAGGCCCTCGGTACGTCGTGGGTCAAGCTCGAGGTGATCGGTGACGAGACCAGCCTGATGCCCGACGTCGTCGAGCTCCTCGACGCGGCCGCGACGCTGGTGCGCGACGGCTTCACCGTGCTGCCCTACACGACCGCCGACCCGGTGCTCGCGCGTCGGCTTGAGGACGTCGGGTGCGCCGCGGTGATGCCGCTGGGCTCGCCGATCGGCTCCGGGCTGGGCGTCCTCGACCCGTACGCCGTCGAGGCCGTCGTCGCTGCCGTCGACGTGCCCGTCGTCCTCGACGCCGGGGTCGGCACCGCCAGCGACGCCGCCCTGGCGATCGAGCTGGGTTGCGCGGCGGTGCTCGCCGCGAGCGCGGTCACCCGGGCCGAGGACCCGGTGGCGATGGCCGGCGCGCTGGCCCACGCGGTCGAGGCGGGCGCGCTGGCGCGCGCCGCGGGGCGGATCCCGCGCCGGGCCGTGGCCCGCGCCTCGAGCCCGACCGCCGGGAGGATCGCGTGAACGCCCCGCCGCCGCCGTTGCCCCGGTTGCTGCTGCTCACCGACCGGGCCCAGCTCGCCAAGGGCCGCGGCCTCAGCGCCACGGTCGCCGAGTGCGCGGCCGCCGGCCTCGGGGCAGTGCTGGTGCGTGAGCACGACCTCGCACCCGGCGCCCATGCCGCGCTGGTCGAGACGCTGCTGGCGGTGCCGGGGCTCACGGTGCTCACCTCCCGCCGCCCCCATCCCGAGGCCCACGGGCTGCACCTGGCCGCCCACCAGCCCGCGCCGACGACCGGGCGCTTCGGACGCTCCTGCCACGACGCGGGCGAGCTGGCCCGGGCCGGGGCCGAGGGGGCGGCCTGGGCCACCCTCTCGCCGTACGCCGCCAGCGCGAGCAAGCCCGGCCACGGACCGCCGGTCGACCCGGGGCTCGCGCGGCTGCCCGGCGCGCCGCCCGTCTGGGCGCTCGGCGGCATCGACGCCACGAACGCCGCCGACGCGCTGCGCCACGGCGCCGCGGGGGTGGCGGTGATGGGCGCGGTGATGCGCGCCCGTGAGCCGGCCGCCGTGGTCGCCGACCTGCTGGCGACCCTCGACCAGGAGGACCAGCGATGACAGCCGCCCACGCCACCCCGCCGGTGGTGCTCAGCGTCGCCGGCACCGACTCGGGCGGCGCGGCCGGCACCGCGGCCGACCTGACCACGTTCGCCGCTCTCGGCACCCACGGGGCCTGCGTCGTCACGGCGGTGACCGCCCAGGACACCACGGGGGTGCGCGACGTGCACCCTGTGCCCCTGACCAGCGTCGCGGCCCAGCTCGACGCGGTGCTCGAGGACCTGCCGGTGGCCGCCGCCAAGACCGGCATGCTCGGCAGCGCCGCCGTGGTCCGCCTCGTCGCCGAGCGGCTCGGCGGCCATCGACTGGTCGTCGACCCCGTGCTGGTGGCCACCAGCGGGGCGGTGCTCGGCGGCGCCGACGTGGCCCGCGCCTACGTCGAGCACCTGCTGCCGGTGGCCACCGTGGCCACCCCCAACGCCGAGGAGGCCGCCGCCCTGCTCGGGCGCGACGGGCCGCCGGGAGACCTCGCGGCCGCGCTGGCCGACCTCGGCTGCGCCGTCGTGGTGACCGGCGGACCCGACGCCGACACCGCGGGGGAGACCTGCACCGACTGGCTCGCGCTGCCGGGCCGGGCCGCCCGCGCCCTGCGGCACCCCGCGCTGGCCACCACCAACGACCACGGCACGGGGTGCACGTTCAGCGCCGCCCTGGCCGCGGGCCTGGCCCACGGCCCCGACCATCCCGGCGACCTCGAGGCCGCGGTCGCCCGGGCCGGTGCCCACACCGTCGCCGCGCTGCACCGCAGCCGGCGCTGGCAGCTGGGCCGCGGTCGCGGCCCAGTCGCCCACACGTTCCCCGAGCCGATCCCAACCCCCTGATGAGGAGTCACCCGATGACCCAGCAGTCCGTCCACCCCGCCCACTCCCGCGTGCTCGTCGACCACGACGGCGTGCAGGTCCCGGTCACCCGGGTCGCCCTGACCAACGGCGAGAGCTTCGACCGCTACTGCACCACCGGCCCGGGCAGCGACCCCGCGGTCGGGCTCCCCGCCCTGCGCGAGCCGTGGGTCGAGGCGCGCGGCGACTCCGCGGCGTACGACGGCAGGAGCGCCGACCCGCTCGACGACGGGCGCGGCGCGGCCCGGCGCGGCGGCACCCGCCAGGCCTGGACCGGCCCCCGCCGCGCCCCCCGGCGCGCCACCGGCGCCGCGGTCACCCAGATGGCCTACGCCCGCCGCGGCGTGGTGACCGAGGAGATGCGCTACGCCGCCGCGCGGGAGGGCTGCGACGTCGAGCTGGTGCGCAGCGAGGTGGCCGCCGGCCGCGCGATCATCCCCGCCAACCTCAACCACCCCGAGGCCGAGCCGATGGTCATCGGCAGGCGGTTCCTGGTGAAGATCAACGCCAACATCGGCAACAGCGCCGTCACCTCGAGCATCGACGAGGAGGTCGAGAAGCTGACCTGGGCCACGACCTGGGGCGCCGACACCGTCATGGACCTGTCCACCGGCGACGACATCCACACCACGCGCGAGTGGATCCTGCGCAACTCGGCGGTGCCGATCGGCACGGTGCCGATCTACCAGGCGCTCGAGAAGGTCGACGGCGAGGCCGACCGGCTCACCTGGGAGGTCTACCGCGACACGGTCGTCGAGCAGGCCGAGCAGGGCGTCGACTACATGACGGTGCACGCCGGGGTGCTGCTGCGCCACGTGCCGCTGACCGTCGACCGGGTCACCGGCATCGTCTCGCGCGGCGGGTCGATCATGGCCGGCTGGTGCCTGGCCCACCACGAGGAGAACTTCCTCTACACCCACTTCGACGAGCTCTGCGAGATCTTCGCGGCCTACGACGTCGCGTTCAGCCTGGGCGACGGCCTGCGCCCGGGCAGCGTGGCCGACGCCAACGACGAGGCCCAGCTCGCCGAGCTGCGCACCCTGGGCGAGCTGACCCTGCGGGCCTGGGAGCACGACGTGCAGGTGATGGTGGAGGGGCCCGGGCACGTGCCGCTGCACCTGGTGGAGGAGAACGTGGCCCTGCAGCAGGACTGGTGCCACGGCGCGCCGTTCTACACGCTGGGCCCGCTGGCCACCGACGTCGCGCCCGGCTACGACCACATCACCAGCGCCATCGGGGCTGCGGCGATCGCGATGCACGGCACCGCGATGCTCTGCTACGTCACGCCCAAGGAGCACCTGGGCCTGCCCGACCGCGACGACGTCAAGACCGGGGTGATCACCTACAAGCTCGCCGCGCACGCCGCCGACGTGGCCAAGGGGCACCCGGGGGCCCGGGCCTGGGACGACGCGCTGTCGCGGGCCCGCTTCGAGTTCCGCTGGCACGACCAGTTCGCGCTCTCCCTCGACCCGCCCACCGCGCAGTCGATGCACGACGAGACGCTGCCGGCCGAGGCGGCCAAGACCGCGCACTTCTGCTCGATGTGCGGCCCGAAGTTCTGCTCGATGCGGATCAGCCAGGACGTGCGCGAGCGCTTCCGGGAGAAGTCGCGCGAGTTCGTCGAGCTCGGCGCGTCGGTGTACGTCGACCCGTCGGCCGCGGCGACACCCGTGCGGTAGTGCCCGGTCGGGCAGGCGCACCCCCTGGGCCTGCCCGACCGGCCCTGTGGGCCTGCCCGGGTGGGGGAGCTGTGGGCAACCGGGGCGGCGACGGCCTAGAGTGATCCGAGTCACTTCACGACGGATCGTCCGGCACGTACCTGCCGGTGAAGGAACGAGGAGAACGAAATCATGGCAACTGTGTCATTCCAGAAGGCGCAGCGCTGGTATCCCGGCGCTGACAGCCCCGCCGTCCCGGGCATCGACCTGGACATCAAGGACGGCGAGTTCATGGTCCTGGTCGGCCCGTCCGGCTGCGGCAAGTCCACGACCCTGCGGATGCTCGCCGGGCTCGAGGAGGTCAACGAGGGCCAGATCTACATCGGCGACCGCGACATCACGCACCTGCCGCCCAAGGACCGCGACATCGCGATGGTCTTCCAGAACTACGCGCTCTACCCGCACATGAGCGTCGCCGAGAACATGGGCTTCTCCCTCAAGATGGCCAAGGTGCCCACCGACGAGCGGACCAAGCGCGTCGAGGAGGCCGCGGCGATGCTCGGGCTCACCGAGTTCCTCGAGCGCAAGCCCAAGGCGCTCTCGGGCGGTCAGCGCCAGCGCGTGGCCATGGGCCGCGCGATCGTGCGCCAGCCGCAGGTCTTCTGCATGGACGAGCCGCTGTCGAACCTCGACGCCAAGATGCGTGTGCAGACCCGCACCGACATCGCCAAGCTGCAGTCCGACCTGGGCATCACCACCGTCTACGTCACCCACGACCAGGTCGAGGCGATGACGATGGGCGACCGCGTCGCGGTGATGAAGCTCGGCGAGCTGCAGCAGGTCGCGACCCCGCTGGAGCTCTACGACAAGCCCGCCAACCTGTTCGTGGCCGGGTTCATCGGCTCCCCGCAGATGAACCTGATGGAGGCCGTGGCCGAGAACGGCCGGGCCAACATCGGCGGCTACGAGGTGCCCGTCGACCCGGCGGCCGAGCGCAAGATGGAGGGCGCGATCACCGTCGGCGTACGCCCCGAGGCGTGGCGCGTGGTGGGCCCCGGCGAGGGCCTGCCGATCAAGGTGACGGTCGTCGAGGAGCTCGGCGCCGACAACTACATCTACGGCACCTCCGACGTGGAGGGCGTGCCCAGCACGATCATCGTGCGGGTCCACGGCCGTGACCACGCACGCAAGGGCGAGGTCATGCACGTGACCACCGACCCGCACAACGTGCACGTCTTCGACACGAAGTCGGGAGCGCGCCTCAGCGACTGAGCCGCACCCCCGCCTCACGTCGAGCCGGCGGTGACCAGGGCGTGGTCGGGGATCTCGCCGGCGTGCTCGCGGTCGACGGTGAGGTTCTCGCCGGTGGCGGGGTCGAAGAGGTGCATCTTGGTGGCGTCGACGAAGATCTCGGCCTTGTCGCCCTCCTTGATCCGGCTCGAGCCGTCGAGCGAGACGACCAGCTGGGTGCGCAGCCCCTCGCCCTCGAGGTCGGCCTCGAGCTCGCGCATCTTGGCCTCCACCTCCGGGGGTGCCTCGAAGGGGATGTAGGCGTAGGTCTCGTTGCCCAGCCACTCCACGAAGTCGATGTCGGCGGTGAAGGTGGAGTCGGAGCCGACCTTGTCGGCGATCTGGGCGTCCTCGAAGAACTCCGGGCGGATGCCGGCCATCAGCACGCCCTTGCCCTGGGCCCGCTCGGCCTTCTCCTCGGGGATCTGGACGGTGCCGAAGGGGAGCGTCACCGTGGTGCCCTCGACCTCGGCGGGCAGGAAGTTCATCGGCGGGGAGCCGATGAAGCCGGCGACGAAGAGGTTGCCGGGGTTCTCGTAGAGCTCGCGCGGCGTGGCCAGCTGCTGCAGGTAGCCGCGCTTGAGCACCGCCACCCGGTCGCCGAGGGTCATCGCCTCGGTCTGGTCGTGGGTGACGTAGACGGTGGTGATGCCCAGGCGCTTCTGCAGCCGGGCGATCTCGGTGCGCATCTGCCCGCGGAGCTTGGCGTCGAGGTTCGACAGCGGCTCGTCGAAGAGGAACGCGTCGGCCTCGCGGACGATCGCGCGCCCCATCGCGACCCGCTGGCGCTGGCCGCCGGAGAGGTTGCCGGGCTTGCGCTCGAGGTGCTCGTCGAGCTCGAGCGTCTTCGAGGCCTGGCGGACCTTGTCGTCGACCTCCTGGTCGGAGGCGCCGGCCAGCCGCAGCGGGAAGGCGATGTTCTCGTAGACCGACAGGTGCGGGTAGAGCGCGTAGTTCTGGAAGACCATCGCGAGGTTCCGCTCGCGCGGAGCCAGGTCGTTGACCTTGCGGTCCCCGATCAGCATGTCCCCGGAGGTGATGTCCTCGAGGCCCACGATCATCCGCAGCAGCGTCGACTTCCCGCAGCCCGAGGGGCCGACCAGGATGACGAACTCGCCGTCGGCGATGTCGATGGAGACGTCGTTGACGGCGGCGAAGCCGTCCCCGTACTTCTTGACGATGTTCTTGAGCGTGATGGCGGCCATCGGACCTGCCTTTCTGTGTCTGACTCAGCCCTTGACGGCGCCGGAGGTCAGACCGGCGACGATCTTGCGTTGGAAGACGAGCACGATGAGCACGATCGGGATCGTGGCCACCACGGCCGCGGCGGCCAGCAGGCCGGCGGGTCGCTGGAACGGGTCGGGACCCACGAAGAACGACAGCGCCGCGGGGATCGGGCGCGCGTTCTCGGTGGAGGTGAGGGTGATGCCGAAGACGAAGTCGTTCCAGGCGAAGAAGAAGGTCAGGATCGCGGCGGTGAAGACGCCGGGGGCGGCCAGCGGCACGATCACCTTGCGGAACGCCTGCCAGGAGGTCGCGCCGTCGACCTGGGCGGCCTGCTCCATCTCCCACGGGATCTCGCGGAAGAACGCCGAGAGGGTCCAGATCGCCAGCGGCAGCGTGAACGACATGTAGGGCAGGATCAGTCCCGGCCAGGTGTCGTAGAGACCGATCGTGCGCCACAGGTCGAAGAGCGGGCTGACCAGCGAGACGACCGGGAACATCGCGATCGCCAGCGCCGTGGTCAGCACCAGCTTCTTGCCCTTGAACTCCAGGCGCGCGATGGCGTACGCCGCCAGGGTCGCGATGATGACCGACAGCAGCGTCGCGATCAGGCTGATGCCGATGGAGTTGATGATGGCGCGACGGAACTGGTCGTCGGCCAGGACCGTCGAGTAGTTGTCCCAGCCGGTGAAGGAGTCCAGCGGCAGGAACCCGGGGTCGGTGCCGCCGGAGACGGCGGCCTGGCTCTTGAACGACAGCGAGACGATCCACACCACGGGCAGCAGGCACCACACCAGCACGGCTGCGACGCCGACCACCAGTCCGATCTTCCTCATCGCGATCACTCCCCTCGGGCCTGGGCGAGGTCGACCTTGAACATCTTGACGATGAGGAAGGCCACCAGCAGCACGGACAGGAACAGCAGGACCGCCAGCGCCGAGCCCATGCCGAGCTGGAACTGCTCGATGCTCTGGCGGTAGGTCAGGAACGAGATCGACTCGGTGCCCTGGGCGCCGGCGGTCATCACGAAGATGTTGTCGAAGATCCGGTAGGCGTCGAGGGCCCGGAAGAGCACCGCGACCATGATGGCGGCCTTCATGTTGGGCAGGACCACCTTCCACAGCCGTTGCCACCAGGTGGCGCCGTCGACCTTGGCGGCCTCGACCATGTCCTCGGAGACCTGCGCCAGGCCCGCGAGCAGCAGCAGCGACATGAACGGGGTGGTCTTCCAGATCTCCGAGACCATGATCGCGATCACCGCCGGCACCGGGTCGCCGAACCAGTTGAAGTTGTCCTCGATGAACGGCAGCCAGCCGTTGACGAAGCCGTTCTGGTAGGTGAAGGCGAACTGCCAGGCGAAGCCCGAGACGACGGTGATGATGCCGTAGGGGATCAGGATCGAGGTGCGGATCAGCCCGCGGACGAAGACCACCCGGTGCATGACCAGGGCGAAGACGAAGCCGATCACCAGCTCGATCGCGACGGTGACGACCATGTAGAGCACGGTCACGCCGATGTCGCGCCAGAACAGGGTGTCGCTCAGCGCGGTGACGTAGTTGGAGATCCCGATGAACTCGCGGTCCTCGGGGGCGGTGAGCGAGTAGTTGTAGAGCGAGAGGTAGAGCGCGCGCAGGATCGGGAACGCGGTGACGACGAGCATCACCACGATCGCCGGGGCCACCAGCCGCTGGCCCAGCCGGTTCTCGTGGCGGGCCCGGTCGCTGACCCGGGGCGGGGCGGACGTGGGGCCCTTGCCGGCGTCGGTGGCCGGCGTGGCGACGGTCGCGGAGGTCACAGCAGGGCCTTCCCTTCCAGCACGGCCTGCAGGAACTCCTGCGACCTCTCGGGGGTGGTCTCGGGGTCGACGTCGCTGGGGGCGTGCCACCTGGCCTGGATCGCGCTGGAGATGGTGGCGTAGAAGGCGCTCTTGGGGCGCGGGCCGCCCTCGTCGACGCTGGTGCGGAACAGCTCGAGCAGGTCGGGCGGGTAGGCCTCGGCCAGCTCGGGGGCGTCGTACGCCGACTGGGTCGCGGGCATCAGCCCGTCGGTGACGGCCAGCTCGACCTGGTTCTCCACCGAGGTGATGCAGGCCGCGGCCTGCCTCGCGAAGTCAGGGTGCTGGCTGAAGGCGCCGACCCCGATGTCGATGCCGCCCACCGGGGGAGCGGACTCCTGGTCCTCGACGCTGCGCGGGTAGCGCGTCCAGCCCAGGTCGTCGAACTGCTCCTGGGTGTAGTCGTTGGCGTCGCCCGGCTCGAAGTTCTTGTAGACGAAGGTCCAGTTCGTCATGAACGAGCCCGGCCCGTCGCCGTACATGTAGGCCAGCGCGGTGCCCTCGTTGGAGACCGACAGGTCGCCCTGGGCGGCGGAGGAGTCGGCGAGGGTCTCGATGATCCGTGCGGCCTGGCGGGCCGCGTCGGTGTCGAGCATGACCTCGGCGTCGACGCCGGCCTCGGGGTTCTCGATGATGGTGCCGCCGGCGCCCTCGATCATCGCGTTGATCCACACGACGTAGGCCTCGTACTTGTTGCCCTGCACGCCCACCGTGGCGCCCTCGACGGAGTCGGCGGCGTCGATGACCTGCTCCCAGGTGACCGGCTGGCTCATGTCGAGCCCCGCCTCCCGGGCCAGCGACTTGCGGTACCAGAGCACCTGGGTGTTGGCCCACAGCGGCGCGGCGAAGATCTCGTCCTCCCAGCGCACGGTCTCGGCGATGCCCTCGAGGGTGTCGTCGGTGACCGTGTCGTCGGGCAGCTCGAGCAGCCAGCCGGCGTTGGCGAACTCGGGCACGAAGACCGGGTCGAGGTTCATCAGGTCGGTCTGACCGTCCTCGGCCGCCAGCCGCCGCGCCAGCTGGACGCGCTGGTCGGTGGCGCTCGTGGGCAGCAGCCGGGTCTGGATGTCGTACTCGTCGGTGCTGCACTGCTCGGCGAAGGCCTCGAAGGTCGCCTGGCCGTCGGGGTTGAGGTACCAGGTCAGGGTCGGCTTGCCCTCGGAGCCGCAGGCGGCCAGCAGGCCGGTCGACAGGGCCAGGGCGGCGAGCGTCGCCAGGCCGCGACGGCGGCGTACGCCGGGCGCTCGGCGTCGCGGCGACGACGTGGGTGGGCTCTCCTGCGGCATGCGACCTCCCGTGGGCGGGTGTGGGCCCACCGGTCTAGTCGCTGGGTAAAGAGCGGCGCCACACCCCCTTGGGGCCAGGGGGGGAGGGGGGAGGGGGGCGCTCAGGCGCGGTCGGCGGTGCGCCGGATCGCGGCGGCCAGGCTCTCGTGCAGCGCCGTGGGCAGGTCGTGGCCCATGCCGTCGACCAGCAGCAGCTCGCTGCCGCGCAGCGCCCGCGCGGTGGCGCGACCGCCGGAGGGGTGCACCATCTTGTCGGCCAGGCCGTGCACCACCAGGGCGGGCAGGTCGAGCGCGGCCAGGCGCGGCCCGCGGTCGGGCTGGGTCAGGATGGCCACCATCTGGCGCAGGGTGCCGCCGGCGCTGACGCCGTGGTCGTAGGTGTCGGCGGCCCGCTGCCGGTTCTCCTCGGGGCTCAGCGGGTAGCCGGGGGAGCCGATCAGGCGCCACAGGCGGGCGCTCTGCTTGATGTAGGCCTCCTTGCCCTGGGCGCCGCTGCCGATCAGCATCGGCAGCAGGGCGGGGTGCTGCCAGCCCACGGTGCGCCGACCGGTCGTCGACATGATCGAGGTCAGCGAGCGGACCCGGGCGGGGTGCTCGACGGCCAGGGTCTGCACGATCATCCCGCCCATCGAGACCCCGGCCACGTGCGCCGACTCCAGGCCCAGGTGGTCGAGCAGGCCGACGACGTCGCCGGCCATGTCGCCCAGCGTGTACGGCGCCCGCGTGGGCAGGCCGGCGAAGGCGCGCAGCAGGGTGGCCCGGGTGACCCGGCCCGTCATCCGGCTCGAGCGCCCGGCGTCGCGGTTGTCGAAGCGCACGACGTAGAAGCCGCGCCGGGCCAGGCGGGTGCACAGGTCGTCGTCCCACCAGGTCAGCGGGGCGCCGAGGCCCATCACCAGGACCAGCGGGTCGGCGTCGGGCTCGCCGAAGGTCTGGTAGCACAGCTCCACCTGCGGCCCCACGGGGGCGCGCAGCTGCTCGGACACGGTCACCGGGGTGCGGGCAGACATGTGTCAAGTACACCGCACCGGGCAGACCGACCGGACCTCCGGTCACAATTGGGTGTCACACCTCACAGGGTGGCCTACGTCACGCTACCGTTGAACGATGAACGAGTCGCCGCTCGCCTCCTTCCTCCTCCCGGAGGGCTACCGCCGCCCGCCGGTGGTCGCCGTGCTCAACGAGGCCCGCGTGGCGGGCGAGGCCCGGCGCTGGGCCACGGCCGCCGTCGGCGGCCTGCGCGAGCGCCGCCGCACGCCGTACGTCGCGGGCCCGCAGCAGCGCGACCTCGACCCGGTGCTGCTGGTGCCGGGCTTCCTGGCCGGCGACCTGACGCTGCGGCTGATGGCCGGTGCCCTGCGGGGGCAGGGGATGCGCACCTACCGCTCGCACTTCCTGGCCAACGTCGGGTGCACGGTCGACGCCGCGGAGCTGATCGAGCAGCGGCTCGAGGTGATCGCGGCCAAGCGCGGCTCGCGGGTGCAGCTGGTCGGGCACAGCCTGGGCGGCATGCTGGCCCGCGGGATCGCGGTGCGCCGCCCCGACCTGGTCTCGGGCATCGTGACCATGGGCAGCCCGATGATGGCGCCGGCCGCCCACCACCGCGCGCTGA
This sequence comes from Nocardioides sp. 31GB23, assembly GCF_040012395.1. Classification (NCBI taxonomy): domain Bacteria; kingdom Bacillati; phylum Actinomycetota; class Actinomycetes; order Propionibacteriales; family Nocardioidaceae; genus Nocardioides; species Nocardioides sp. 31GB23. The sequence goes on from NZ_JBDYKJ010000009.1 coordinate 25,476, forward strand.
CCGCGAGCCTGGGCGGGGTGATCGCGCTGAGCAGGCTGGGCGTGCCGCGCACCATGACCAGCGACTGCGTCGGCGGGCCCTGCGCGCGCCAGAGCTTCGAGGAGAGCCGCGCCCCGCTGCCCGAGGGCGTGGAGTTCACCGCGATCTACTCGCGCCGTGACGGCATCGTCGACTGGCGGGCCTGCATCGACCCCGAGGCCACCGCCCAGGTCGAGGTGCGCACCTCCCACGTCGGCATGGCCGTCGACCCCAGCGTCGTCGGCGCCGTCAGCGAGGCGCTGGTGCGCCACCGCGCCGCGCGCGAGGAGGCGCAGAGCTGGGTGGCGACCGCCTGACCCCCGGGTCTCAGCGGTCGAAGTCGACCGCGGAGTAGGCGCGCAGCTTGTGCAGCTGGTGCTCGGAGTGGATCTGGCGGATCGTGCCCGAGCGCGAGCGCATCACCAGCGAGTGCGTGGTGACCCCGCCGGCGCTGTAGCGCACGCCGCGCAGCAGCTCGCCGTCGGTGATGCCGGTGGCCACGAAGAAGCAGTCGTCGCCGGTGACCAGGTCGTCGGTGGTCAGCACCTGGCCCAGGTCGAGGCCCGCGTCGATGGCCTTGCGGGTCTCGTCGGCGCCCTGGGGCCAGAGCTTGCCCTGGATGGTGCCGCCCATGCACTTCATGGCGCAGGCGGTGATGATGCCCTCGGGGGTGCCGCCGATGCCCAGCAGCAGGTCGATGCCGGTCTCGGGGCGCGCGGCCATGATCGCGCCGGCCACGTCGCCGTCGCTGATGAACTTGATCATCGCGCCGGTGGCGCGGATCTGGGCCACGAGGTTCTCGTGGCGGGGCCGGTCGAGGAGCACGACGGTGACGTCCTCGGCGCGCTTGCCCTTGGCCTTGGCGACCGCGGCGATGTTGTCGGCCACGGGGGCCTCGATGTCGACGACGTCGGCGGCCTCGGGCCCGGTGACCAGCTTCTCCATGTAGAAGACCGCGGACGGGTCGTACATCGAGCCGCGCGGCGAGACCGCGAGCACCGAGACGGCGTTGGTCATGCCCTTGGCGGTCAGGGTGGTGCCGTCGATCGGGTCGACCGCGACGTCGCACTCGGGGCCGGTGCCGTCGCCGACCTGCTCGCCGTTGTAGAGCATCGGGGCGTTGTCCTTCTCGCCCTCGCCGATCACCACGGTGCCGTTCATCCCGATGGTCGAGATCAGCACCCGCATCGCGTTGACGGCCACGCCGTCGGCGCCGTTCTTGTCGCCGCGGCCCACCCAGCGCCCGGCTGCCATCGCGGCCGCCTCGGTCACCCGCACCAGCTCGAGCGCGAGGTTGCGGTCGGGGGTCGAGGAGGGGCTGTCGAGCGGCGAGATCGAGGTCATGGGCGCATGCTATCGGTCTGCACGGCCGTCGCCTTGACGCTCAACCACACCTCGGCGCCGGGCTCGAGCCCCAGCTCCACGGCGGAGGCCGGGGTGACGTCGGCGATCAGCTCGGGGCCCTCCTCGGTGCTGACCAGCAGGCGAACGGCGTCGCCGTGCGGTGCGACCGCCGCCACCCGGCCGGCCCAGCGGTGCCGCGCCGACGTCGCCGGCGCGTCGTGCCCGCTCGGGGCGCGGGGGGCCACGGCGACGGCGCTGGGGGCGAAGGAGCGCAGCTCGTCGCCCTCGCGGACCACGTTGAGCCCGACCAGCCGGGCCACGTGCTCGCTGCGGGGGCGGGCCGCGACCTCGCGGGGCGTGCCGGTCTGCACGACCCGGCCCTCGTCGAGGACCAGCACCTCGTCGGCCAGGGTGAGCGCGTCGAGGGCGTCGTGGGTGACCAGCAGCGCGATGCCGGCGTACGCCGCGAGGTGGCGGGCCAGCTCGATGCGCAGCCCGGTGGCGACCCCGACGTCGAGACCGGCGAAGGGCTCGTCGAGCAGCAGCAGGTCGGGCTCGCCGGCCAGGGCGCGGGCGATCGCGACCCGTTGGGCCTGGCCCCCGGAGAGCTGGGCGGGGCGCCGGTCGGCCAGCTCGCCGACGCCGAGCCGCTCGAGCCAGCCCAGGGCACGCCGGTCGGCCTCGCGGCGCGGCACGCCGCGGGCCCGCAGCCCGAAGGCGACGTCGTCGCGGGCGCGCAGGTGGGGGAGCAGCGAGCGGTCCTGGAAGACAACGCCGAGGCGGCGCTCGCGCACCGGGAGGTCGCTCCAGTCGCGACCGGCGACCTCGACGCGGCCGGTGGCGCGCACGGTGCCGGCCAGGGCTCCCAGCAGGGTCGACTTGCCGGCGCCGTTGGGACCGATGACGGCCACGACCCGGCCCGGCTCGGCGTGCAGGCTCGCGTGCAGCCGGCCCTCGACGGTGACGGCGGCGTGCAGGCCGGTCACCGGGGCCTCAGCCAGCGGTGCCGCAGGCCGGCGAGCACGCCGACCGAGACCACCAGCAGGATCATGCTCAGGGTGCGCGCGGCGGCGGGGTCGGCCTGCAGGGTCGTGTAGATCAGCGACGGCATCGTCTGGGTGGTGCCCGGGAAGTTGCCGGCGAAGGTGATCGTCGCGCCGAACTCGCCCAGGCTGCGCGCCCACGCCAGCACCGCGCCCGCGACCAGCCCCGGCAGCGCCAGCGGCAGGGTGACCCGCCGGAACGTGGTCCAGCGGGTGGCACCGAGGGTGGCGGCGACGACGTCGTAGCGCTCACCGGCGGTGCGCAGCGCACCCTCGACGCTGAGCACGTAGAACGGCATCGAGACGAAGACGTGGGCCACCACGACCGCGGTGGTGGTGAACGGCACGGTCAGGCCGGTGGTCTCGCGCAGCAGCGAGCCGACCAGGCCGTTGCGGCCCAGGGCGGTGACCAGCGCGACGCCGGCCACCACCGGCGGCAGCACCAGCGGCACCGCCACCGCGGCGCGCAGCAGGCCCCGGCCCCGGAACTCCACCCGCGCCAGCAGCCAGGCCAGCGGGGTGCCCAGCACCACGCAGACCAGCACCGTGAGCAGCGAGGTGAGCGCGGAGAGGCCGAGCGCCCGGCGTACGGGCTCGGAGCGCAGCTCGGACCAGAACGAGCCCCAGGGCGTGTCGAGCACCAGCGTCACCAGCGGCAGCACCAGCAGCACCGCGGCCAGCACCGCGGGGGCGATCAGCACCAGGGGCGGGCGGCCGAGGTGGTGGGCGGTCTCGCCGGCGCGCGGGGCCGGGGCGGTGAGCGTCACGGGGGGCCGAACCCGGCGTCGGTGAGCACGCGCTGCCCGGTCTCGCCGAGCACCAGGTCGGCGAAGTCCTGGGCGAGGCCCGGCCGGCTGCTCTGCGCGAGCAGTCCCAGCGCGTACGACGTCACCTGCTGCTCGGCGCCCGGCAGGTCGAGGGTCTCCACCGCGTCGCCGGCCGCGACCGCGTCGGTGGCGTAGACGACGCCGGCGTCGACCTCGTCGGCGACCACGCGGGCCAGCACCGCCTTGACGTCGACCTCGAGGCTGGCCGGCTCGGCCTCGACGTCCTGCTCGTCGGCGATGGCGGCCCAGGAGGCGCCGCAGGGGGCGGTCTCGACGCAGGTGACGAAGGTGGCGCCGGCGAGGTCGTCGACCGACTCGATGCCGGCCGGGTTGCCGGCCGGCACGACCAGCACCAGCGTGTTGGTCGCGAAGACCTCGGGGGCCGCGGCGAGCGCGTCGGCGGCCGACTCGATGGTGCGGGTGTCGGCGGTGGCCAGCAGGTCGGCGGGCGCCCCCTCCAGGGCCTGCTGGGCCAGGGTCGCGGACGAGTCGAAGGCCAGCGTGACCTCGACGCCGGGCCGCTCGGCCTCGAGCTCGCGGGCCAGCTCGGTGAAGGTCTCGGTGAGCGAGGCGGCGGCCAGCACGGTCAGGCGCTGCTCGGGCCCCGGTTCGCTCGTGTCGGCTGTGTCGTCCCGGTCGCTGCCGCCGGGGGTGCAGGCCGTGGCCGCGAGGGCGGCCAGCAGGGCGGTCGCGGCGGCGGTGCGGGCCCTCACGGCAGCTCCACGACGACGTTGGTGGACTTCACCGACGCCACGACCCGGGAGCCGGGGGCCAGGGCGAGGTCGTCGGCCGCCTCGGCCGACATCAGCGAGACCATCCGGTAGGGCCCGCAGACCATGTCGACCTGGGCCATCACGGTGTCCTTGCGGACCCGGGTGACGATGCCGACCAGCCGGTTGCGGGCACTGACCGCCGAGGCGCGTGCGGCGTCGGGGGCGTCGGCCAGCGACTCGGCCAGCGCCGCGAGGTCGGGGCCGGCGATCGTGGTGCGGCCCTCGCCGTGCTCGGCACGCACCCGGCCGGCCTCGACCCAGCGACGCACGGTGTCGTCGCTGACCCCGAGCAGGTCGGCTGCTTCCGCGATCCGGTAGGTGCTCACGCTGCGAGTATGCCGCACCTGCGGGTGTATCGGGTTCGTCCGACCGCATCTGCGGGCCCATCCTGGGTCGGCGGTGCCCCGGAGCGGCGCGGGCTGGGGTGGCACGGGACAATCAGGCCATGAGCGAGACGGGCCGTCCGGGCCGCTACACCCGATCGACCAGTGGGTTGATCGGCGCGATGCTGATCCTCTTCGTGGCGGTCATCGGCTTCGTGGTCTTCCGCGGTCTCTTCCGCACCGAGACCGAGTACATCCCACCCGACACCGACTACGTCGAGGTGGTCCGAGCCGTGCAGGGCGAGGGCGGCGAGCTCGTCTACCCCGAGCAGCTGCCCGAGGGCTGGGTCGTCAACAACCTCGACTACGAGCCCGGCCTCCCGCCGACGTTCTCGCTGGCGCTGCTCACCGACGACGAGGACTTCGCCGGCGTCATCGACACCGGCGCCGAGGTCGACGAGCTCGTCACGTCCTTCGTCGACCAAGCGGCGGTCGAGGGCGACCCGCTGGTCCTCGAGGCGGCGGAGGTGACCACCGAGTGGCGCACCTTCACCGACGACGGCGGCGACACGGCGTACGTCGCCGAGATCGACCTCGCCCCGGTCGCCGGCGACGAGGCGACCGCCGCCGACGCGATCGGCGAGGACGTGACGCGCACGGTGATGGTCTACGGCTCGGCCGACCCCGAGGTGCTCCAGGACCTCCTGGCCTCCCTCACCACCGCCCCCCTGCGCTGACCCGTCCCAAATCTCGCGCTGACCCGTCCTGAATGTCGCGCTGACCCGGCCCGGACCTGCGGCGGGGAGTGTGCGCGGGTCAGTCGTCGGCGTCGAGGACCTCGTCGAGGCGGGCGCGGGCGCCGTCGAGCCAGCGCTGGCAGGCGCCGGCGAGCTGCTCGCCGCGCTCCCAGAGCGCCAGCGACTCCTCGAGCGTGGTGCCGCCGGCCTCGAGGCGTCGTACGACGTCGACGAGCTCCTCGCGCGCCGCTTCGTACGACGGCGCCTCGGGGTCGGTCGTGCCGGCGGGGTCGGTGGTGGGCTCAGCCATCGGGCTCGTCCTCTGCGGTGGGGGAGGTGGAGGCGGGGTGCTCGAGCAGCGGCTCGAGCCGGGTGGTGGTGGCGTGCACGCGGCCGTCGGCGACCCGCACGCTGACCTCGGCGCCGGGGGCGACGCCTTCGACGGAGGTGACGACGTGGCCGTCGGGGCCCTGGAGCACGGCGTAGCCGCGGCGCAGCGTCGCCAGCGGCGACAGGGCCCGGGCCCGGGCGCGCTGGTGGTCGATCTCGTCGGCGGCCCGGTCGAGGCGGTGGGAGAGCGAGCGGCGGGCGCGCTCGCGCAGGGCCACCAGCTCCTCGGCGCGGCCGTCGACCAGCGAGCGGGGGTCGGCGAGGGCGGGGCGCGAGCGCAGCGCGTCGAGGCCGGCCTGCTCGCGGGCCACCTGCGCGGCGACGAGCGAGCGCAGCCGGTCGCGGGCCCCGGCGACGCCCTGGAGCTCCTCGGCGACGTCGGGCACGACCAGCTTGGCGGCGTCGGTGGGGGTGGAGGCGCGCACGTCGGCGACCAGGTCGAGCAGCGGGGCGTCCTGCTCGTGGCCGATCGCGGAGACCACCGGGGTGCTCATCCGGTGCACGGTGCGCACCAGCGCCTCGTCGGAGAACGGCAGCAGGTCCTCGACCGAGCCGCCGCCGCGGGCGACCACGACGACGTCGACGTCGCCGTGGCGGTCGAGGCGCTCGAGGGCGGCCATCACCTCGCCGGCGCAACGGGTGCCCTGCATGGTGGCGTGCACCACCTCGAACTCGACGGCCGGCCAGCGCCGGCGCGCGTTCTCGAGCACGTCGCGCTCGGCGGCGCTGTTGGGGGCGGTGACCAGCCCGACCCGGCCGGGCAGGAACGGCAGCCGCCGCTTGCGGGCCGGGTCGAAGAGCCCCTCGGCGGCCAGCAGCTGGCGGCGCCGCTCGAGCTGGGCGAGCAGCTCGCCGAGCCCGACCATGCGGATCTCGCGCACCTGCAGCGACATGCTGCCGCGGTTGGCGTAGTACGACGGCTTGGCGTGCACCACGACGCTGGCGCCCTCGACCAGCGGCGGGTTGAGGGAGTCGACGAGGGTGCGCGGCGCGGTCAGCGGCACCGACACGTCGGCGACGGTGTCGCGCAGGGTCATGAAGACCGTGGCCATGCCCGGGCGGCGGTTGACCTGGGCCAGCTGACCCTCCACCCAGACCGCGCCGAGCCGGTCGACCCAGCCCGCGATCGCCGTGGCGATCTGGCGCACCGGGGCGGGTGCGGCGGCGGAGGTCTCGAGGGCCATGGCCGCGAGGTTAGGCCATCACGCCGACACGCCTACGATGGAGCACATGAGCACCGACGCAGCGACCAGCACGGGCGTGAGCATGGGCATGCCTCCCGTCCTGAGCCCCGACGAGGCCGAGAAGGCCGTGCTGCTGGCGGCCCCACGCGGCTACTGCGCCGGCGTCGACCGTGCGGTCGTCACCGTCGAGCAGGCCCTGGACCTCTACGGCGCCCCCGTCTACGTGCGCAAGCAGATCGTGCACAACAAGCACGTGGTGGCCGACCTGGAGGCGCGCGGCGCGATCTTCGTCGAGGAGATCGCCGAGGTGCCGGCGGGCGCCACCGTCGTCTTCTCCGCCCACGGCGTGAGCCCCGAGGTGCACCGCCAGGCCGCCGAGCGCGAGCTGAAGACGATCGACGCGACCTGCCCGCTGGTCACCAAGGTCCACCACGAGGCCAAGCGCTTCGCCTCCGACGACTACGACATCCTGCTGATCGGCCACGAGGGGCACGAGGAGGTCGAGGGCACCGCCGGCGAGGCCCCCGAGCACATCCAGCTCGTGCAGAGCCCCGCCGACGTGGCGGGCATCGAGGTGCGTGACCCCAGCCGGGTCGCCTGGCTCTCGCAGACCACGCTGTCGGTCGACGAGACCCTCGAGACGGTCGCGGCCATCCGCGAGCGCTTCCCCGAGCTGCTCGACCCGCCGAGCGACGACATCTGCTACGCCACCCAGAACCGCCAGCTGGCGGTCAAGGAGATCGCCCAGGGCTGCGACCTGCTGATCGTGGTCGGCTCCGGCAACTCCTCCAACTCCGTGCGCCTGGTCGAGGTGGCGCTCGAGGCCGGCGCCAAGGCGTCGTACCGCGTCGACGACGCCAGCGAGATCGACGAGGCCTGGCTCGAGGGCGTGCGCACCGTCAGCGTCACCTCGGGCGCGAGCGTGCCCGAGGCGCTGGTCGAGGGCGTGCTGGCCTACCTGGCCGAGCGCGGCTACCCCGACGCCAAGGCGGTGCACAGCGCCGAGGAGTCGCTGATCTTCTCGCTGCCCAAGGAGCTGCGCCGCGACATGAAGGCCGCCCAGGCCGCGGCCCGCGGCTGAGGCGGGCGCAGCAGATGGCCAGGTACGTCGACCTGCACCCCGTCGACCCGCAGCCGCGACTCGTCTCGCAGGTCGTCGAGGCGCTGCGCGACGACGCGCTGATCGCCTACCCGACCGACTCGGGCTACGCGCTCGGCTGCCGGATCGGCAACCGCGACGGCCGCGACCGCATCCTCAAGATCCGCGGTCTCGACGACAAGCACCACTTCACGCTGGTCTGCCGCGACTTCTCGCAGCTCGGCCAGCTGGTGCACGTCGACAACTCGGCGTTCCGCGCGATCCGCTCGGCGACGCCGGGGCCCTACACCTTCATCCTGCCCGGCACCCCCGAGGTGCCGCGGCGGCTACTGCACCCCAAGAAGAAGACCGTGGGGGTGCGGATCCCCGACCACGTGGTGGTCACGGCGCTGCTCGAGGAGCTCGGCGAGCCACTGCTGTCGAGCTCGCTGATCCTGCCCGGCGAGAGCGAGGTCCGCACGATGGGCTGGGACATCAAGGAGGAGCTCGAGCACCAGGTCGACATCGTGATCGAGGCCGGCGAGACGACCTCGGAGCCTACGACGGTCGTGGACTGGTCGGGCCCGGAGCCCGAGGTGCTGCGCCACGGCTCGGGCGACGCGTCGCGCTTCGAGTAGGCCAGGCGATGGCCGCGCCGCGCCCGTGGGCGCGGGCGAACCGGTCGCGCACCACCAGCACCGCCAGCGCCAGCGCGTAGCCCAGCACCAGCGCCAGTGCGTGGTCGGCCAACCCGGAGAAGACCGCCTGCACCGCGCCGTCCTGCTCGCGGGCGATCGCCCCGGGGGTGACCGCGCCGAGCAGCACCAGGGCGGCCAGCATCAGCGGCGGCGGCAGCACGCCGACGGTGAAGAAGTCGCGCGGTCGCACCAGCAGCGCGCAGCCGACGCAGACCAGCACGAAGGCCACGCCGAAGACCCAGCCGAGGCCGGGGGAGACGAGCAGGTCGAGGGCCACCGCGGTCAGGGTGAGCGCGAGCCCGAGCGCCACCACCTGACGACCGGGCGTGGTGCCCTCCTCCCACAGCGTGGGCGCGCGACCAGGGCTGCTCATCGCTGTCGCACCTCCGCTCGGGTGTGGGCGGCCCGGGGGCCTACAGCGCCACGCTAGGGCGCTCGTCGGGATCGTCGTGCGCGCCGCGCCGGTCGACCGCGCGCAGCTCGACGGTGCGCGGGGAGCCGAGCTCCTCGTCGGTGACCGCCAGGTCCGTGAAGCGGCGCGCCGAGACCAGCACCCGCGACTCCAGCGAGGCGACCGCGCTGTTGTAGTGCCCGACCGCGGCGTTGAGGGAGCGCCCGACGGCATCGACGTGGCTGCCGAGGGTGCCCAGGCGTCCGTGCAGGTCGCGGCCCAGCCGGTGGATCTCGCGGGTCTGCTCGGCCAGCGCCTCGTGCTGCCAGCCCTGGGCCACGGTGCGCAGCAGCGCGATCAGGGTGGTCGGCGAGGCCAGCACCACCTGGCGGGTCGCGGCGTGCTCGATCAGGCCCGGGTCGGCCTCGAGAGCGGCGGCCAGGAACGACTCGGCCGGCACGAAGAGCACCACGAACTCGGGGGTCTGCTCCAGCGAGCGCCAGTAGGACTTGGCGCCGAGCTGCTCGACGTGGGTGCGCACCTGCCGGGCGTGGCGGGCCAGGTGGGCGCGCTGGGTCTCCTCGTCGTCGGCGGCGGTGGCGTCGAGGTAGGCGTCGAGCGGCACCTTGGAGTCGACGACCACCTGGCGCTCGCCGACCAGCTGCACGACCAGGTCGGGGCGCAGCGCGCCGTCGTCGAGGCGCACCTGCTCGCGGAAGTCGCAGCGGTCGACCAGGCCGGCCAGCTCGACGGCGCGGCGCAGGTGCAGCTCGCCCCACTGCCCGCGCACCTGCGGCTTGCGCAGCGCGGTGCTCAGGGCCCGGGTCTCCCGGCCGAGCAGGTCGGTGGTGTGGCGCATGTCGGCGACCTGCTGGTGCAGCTGGCCCTGCCACGAGACGCGGCTGTGCTCGAGGTCGCGCAGCTGGTCCTGCAGGCGCTCCAGCCCCTCGCGCACCACCGCCTGGTCGGCGGCGCGCTGGTCGAGCGCGGCGCCCACGCGGTCGTCGTACGGCTTCTCGGCCGCGGCCTCGGCGTGCCGCAGCCGCGCCCAGAGCAGCCCGAGCACGGCGCCGACGGCCAGGCCGAGCAGGAGGGTGGTGGTCAGGGAGGCGACCGTCGAGACGTCCATGGGCCCAGCATGGACCCGGGCGCCGACAGTCCTCAGTCGGTCAGGTCGACGACCACCGGCGCGTGGTCGGAGGCGCCCTTGCCGGCGCGCTCGTCGCGGTCGACGAAGGCACCGGTGGTGCGCGCGGCCAGGGCGGGCGAGCCGAGCACGAAGTCGATGCGCATGCCGCGGTTGCGCTCGAAGCGCTGGCGGTAGTAGTCCCAGTAGGTGTAGCTGTCGGGCTCGGGGGTGTAGGGGCGGGCCAGGTCGGCGTACCCGTCGTCGAGGAAGCCCTGGAAGGCCGCCCGCTCGGGCGGGGTCACGTGGGTGCTGGTCCTGAACTGGGCGATGTCGAAGACGTCCTCGTCGCGCGGCGCGATGTTCCAGTCGCCGACCAGCGCGGTGGGGGTCGCGGCCCAGTCGCGGGCGGCCGCGCGCAGGCGGGCCAGCCAGTCGAGCTTGTAGGCGTAGTGCGGGTCGTCGACCTTGCGGCCGTTGGGCACGTAGAGGCTCCACACCCGCACCCCGCCGCAGGTGGCGCCGATCGCGCGCGCCTCGGCGGCGACCGGGTCTCCCCACCCGGGCATGTCGGGGAAGCCGACCTCGATGTCGGCGAGGCCCACGCGGCTGATGACCGCCACGCCGTTCCACTGGTCCACCCCGGCGGCGGCGACCTCGTAGCCGGCCGACTGCAGGCCCATCAGGGGCAGCTGGTCGAGCCGGGCCTTGGTCTCCTGCAGGGCCAGGACGTCGACGTCGTGGCGGGCCAGGAAGGCCTCGACACGGTCGATGCGGGAGCGGAGGGAGTTGACGTTCCAGGTGGCCAGGCGCACGCTGACAACGTACGCCGCAGCGGTGCCGACAGCGTCGCCGGGCCCGGTTATGGTTCCTGATGGAACCACCGGTCCATAAGGAATCATCATGACGCTCCCGCCCAGTCCCTACACCCCCGGCGCCGCCCCCAGCGTCCTCGCCGGACGACGCGAGCAGGTCGAGTCGGCCGAGGCCGACCTGGCCGTGGTGGCCACCTACGCCCGCTTCCAGGGGCGGATCCGCGTCGACATCGGCTCCCGCGGGGTCGGCAAGACCTCCCTGCTCAAGACCGTGCGCGAGTCGGCGGCGGGCGTGGGCATGGTGACGGCCTGGGTGACGGCGCGCACCGACGAGTCGCTGGTGACCTCGCTGGTGCACGCCCTGGCCACCGAGCTCGACCGGATCGGCGTCGACGTCGCGCGGCGCACCCCGTGGCGCGAGCGGCTCGAGCGGCTCAGCGTCGAGCTGGGGGTGGGGCCCGCCAAGGCCGGCGTCGAGGTCGACGTCAGCCCCGGCGGCGCGCCCGGGCCGGGCCAGCGCGCCACCTCGGCGGCCTTCGGCGAGCTGGTCACGACCGCGGCGCTCGAGGCGCGCCGCCGGGGCTCGGCCGGGCTGTGCCTGCTCGTCGACGAGATCCAGGCGGCCCCGCGCGCCGACCTGCGCACCCTGGCCTACGCCTGGCAGGAGCTGCAGAACGCCGTGCCCGAGCCGCCGGCGGTGCTCTTCGCCGCCGGCCTGCCCAACGCCCCCGACGTGCTCACCGCCGCGGTGACCTTCAGCGAGCGCTTCGGCTTCCGCACCCTCGAGCGGCTCCACGACGCCGACGCGGCCGAGGCGCTCGTGGTGCCGGCCGCGCAGCACGACGTCGGGTGGGCCCCCGACCTCCTCGAGGCGGTCGTCACCCTCGCGCAGGGCTACCCCTACTTCCTGCAGCTCTACGGCGACGCGCTGTGGCGCCGGGCCCGGCCCCGGGCCGGTGCCCGCCTGGGCCTCGAGCACCTCGAGGGCGCCCACGCCGACGTCGAGCGCGAGCTCGAGACGATGTTCCGCGCGCGCTGGGCCAAGGCCGCGCCGGGGGAGCGCCGGCTCCTCGCGGCGATGGCGGCGCTGGGCGACGACGCCGTACGCCGCGGCGACGTGGCGCAGCGGATGGGCGTGGGCACCAACGAGATCAGCGTCGCGCGCCGCAGCCTGCTCGACAAGGGGCTCGTCGAGGTGGCCGCGCGCGGGATGCTGCGCTTCACCGTGCCCGGCTTCGCGGCCTTCGTGCGGGGCGAGTCGGGCGAGGAGGCCTGAGCGGCCACCCGCCTAGACGAAGGCGCTCTCGCCGGTGATGGCGCGGCCCACGATCAGGGTGTTGATCTCGCGGGTGCCCTCGTAGGAGTAGATGGCCTCGGCGTCGGCGACGAAGCGGCCGACGTGGTGCTCGAGCAGGATGCCGTTGCCGCCCAGCACCTCGCGGGCCCAGCCGACGGTCTCGCGCATCCGCACGGTGCTGTGCACCTTGCACAGCGAGGCGTGCTCGTCGCGCAGCAGCCCGGCGTCCTGCAGCTGCGAGGCGCGCACGTTCATGGCGGTGCCGGCGGTGACGTTGGAGAGCATCTTGACCAGCAGGTCCTGGACCAGCTGGAAGGAGGCGATCGAGCGGCCGAACTGCTCGCGGGCCTTGGTGTAGCGCACCGCGTGCTCGTAGGCGCCGCGTGCGCAGCCGACGGCCTGCCAGGCCACCCCCATCCGGGTCGCCCGCAGCACCTCGGAGGTGCTGGCGAAGCTGTCGGCGCCCTGCAGCCGGTTGGTCTCGGGCACGTGCACGTCGCGCAGGTGGATCTCGGCGTTCTGCACCACCCGCAGCGCGATCTTGTCCTGCTGGACGTCGAACTCCATGCCCTCGGTGCCCTTCTCGACCACGAAGCCCTTCACCTCGCCGTCGTCCTCGTCGCGGGCCCACACCACGACCAGGTCGGCGAAGGAGGCGTTGCCGATCCACTTCTTCTCGCCGTTGAGCACCCAGCCGTCGCCGTCGCGGCGGGCCGTGGTGGCCAGGCCCATCGAGATCGCCGACCCGACGTCGGGCTCGGTGAGCGCGAAGGCGCCGATCAGCTCCATCCGCGCCATCGCCGGCAGCCACCGCTCGCGCTGCTCCTCCGAGCCGCACAGCTGGATGGAGCCCATCGCCAGCCCGCCGTGCACGCCCATGAAGGTGCCGATCGAGGGGTCGGTGCGGCTGAGCTCCATCGCGACCATGCCGTCGACCAGCGCGCCGCGGCCCGGGCAGCCGGGGCCGTCGTAGGCCAGCCCGGCGATGCCGAGCTCGGCGATCTGGGGCACCAGCTGGTGCGGGAACTCGCCGCGGGTCCAGTGCTCGTTGATGACCGGCTCGACCTCGCGGGTCATGAAGGCGCGCACCCGGCTGAGCAGCTCGCGGTCCTGCTCCTCGAGCAGCAGCTCGAAGCCGAGGAAGTCGGAGAAGGGGGAGTCGTCGAGGTCGGCGACCTCGGGCTCGTGGCTCATCGACAGGGCCTTTCGACAGGGTGCGGATCAGGGGGTGCGGGTCACAGCTCGTGGTCGGGCGCGAGCAGGAACTCCTCGACGACCGGCACCAGGCTCTCGGCCTCGGTGACGATGTCGAGGTGGCCGCCCTCGTAGAGGTGCAGCCGGGCGCGGGGGATCAGCCGGGCCTGCAGCCGCGGGTTGGCGGCCGGGATGATCGGGTCGTCGTCACCGCCCATCACCAGCGTCGGCTGGCGCAGCAGGCGCAGGAACGGCAGGCTCGACCAGCCCGCCATCGCGCCGAGCTGGTAGTAGTAGCCGCGCCGCGGGCCCGAGCGGGTCACCGAGTGCAGCAGCCGCGCGCCCTTCTCGGGGTCGGTGCGCATCGTGCCCCCGTAGATCTCCGCGGCGATGCTGGCGGCGTACGCCGGGTCGCGGTGGCGCCGCGGCGTCGACATCTTCAGCAGCACCGAGGGGTGCGCCGGCACCATCAGCACGCCGGTGCCGGTCGCGACCAGCACCACGCGGCGTACGCGCCGCCACGACTGCACCGCAAGCTGCTGGGCCAGCCCGCCGCCCCACGACAGCCCGAGCACGTCGAAGCGCTGGTGGCCCAGGTCGGCCATCAGCCGGGCGACCCACGAGGCGAGCGCCGCGATCGGGTACGGCGTCGGCGGCGGTGCGCTGCCGCCCACGCCGGGCACGTCGAAGCGCACCACGCCGCGGCGCGGGTCGAGCGCGTCGACCAGGGGCTGCAGCACCTCGAAGGAGACACCGATGCCGTTGCACAGCAGCAGCGGCGGCTCGTTGACGAACGGCCCGACGCCGGGGCGCACCGAGATCCTGGCGGTGATGCCGCGGACCGAGATGGTGCGCACCCTGTCGGGTGCGGACTCGGGTGCGGACTCGGGGGTGCTCACGGGCGGCTCAGCGGTCGTGGACATAGGTGCCCGGCGCCTCGCAGACCGGCTCGTAGGCGGCCGAGCCCGTGCGCCGGGGCCGGTTGCGCTCCGGCCCGGTGCGCGCGGCCAGCCACTCGACGTAGTCCTCCCACCAGCTGCCCCGGACCTTGGTGGCCCCGGCGAGCCACTCGGCGGGGTCGGCCGGGTTGGTCTCGGCGGTCTGGAAGCTGGCCTTCTCGTTGCCGGGCGGGTTGACCATCGCGGCGATGTGGCCGCTGGTGGAGAGCACGAAGCGCGACTGCCCGCCCATCATCTGGGTGGTGCGGTAGCAGGACTCCCACTGGCACAGGTGGTCGGCGATGCCGGCCACGACGTAGGAGTCGACGTCGACGGTGCCCAGGTCGACGGGCGAGCCGAGCATCGTGGACTCGCCGGGCTGGGTGAGCGCGTTGCGCACCGCCAGGTCCATGAAGTCGCGGTGCATCGCCGCGGTCATCCGCACCGGGTCGGCGTTCCAGTAGAGGATGTCGAAGGCCTTGGGGGCGTGGCCCATCAGGTAGTTGTTGACCCAGTAGTTCCAGATCAGGTCGTTGGGCCGCAGCCAGGCGAAGATCTCGGCCAGTGCCCGCCCGTCGAGGTAGCCCTTCTCGCGCGAGGCCCGCGTCGAGGCGGCCGCGCCCTTGTGGGAGAGCAGCGCGCTGGGCAGCCCGGCCTGGTGCTGGTCGAGCACGGTGACGGCCAGGCTGAAGGCGGCGACCCGGTCGAGGTCGCCGGTGGCGGCCAGGTGGGCCATCACCATCGAGGCGATCATCCCGCCCGAGCAGATGCCCAGCAGCGCGACCTGCTCCTGGCGGGCGATGTCCTGGGCGGTGCTCATCGCCTCGATGATCGCCTGGCCGTAGGTGTCGAGGCCCCAGTCGGCGTGCCGGGCGTCGGGGTTGCGCCAGGAGATGCAGTAGACCTGCTGGCCGGCCTGCACCAGGTGCTCGACGAGGCTGCGCTGCTCGGCCAGGTCGATGACGTAGTACTTGTTGATCGTCGGCGGCACGATCAGCAGCGGCACGCTGCGGACCTTGGTGGTCTGCGGGGTGTACTGGATGAGCTCGAAGACCTCGGTGCGCAGGACCACCGAGCCGGGGGTGACCGCGATGTCCTCGCCGACCGCGAAGGCGTCGGGCTCGACCATCGAGGGCACCCGGGGCGCGGTCGCGTAGTCCTTGACGAAGCGGCGCCCGCCGGCCAGCAGGTTGCCGCCGCCGGTGTCGATGGTGCGCTTGAGGACCTTGGGGTTCAGTGCGGGGCTGTTGGTGGGGGAGAGGGCCTCGACGAGGTTGTCGACGATGAAGCCCATCCGCTGCTCGTCGCCGTAGCCGAGGCCCGCGTCGGCGACCAGCCCACGCAGCGCCTGCCCGGTCGCCAGGTAGCTCTGCAGCGTGCGCTTGAGGAAGGGGTTCTTGGCCCACGCCTCGTCCGCGAAGCGGCGGTCCTTGGGGTGCGGGGCCACCTCGGAGCGCCCGACCTGGACGCGGGCCAGCTCGGCGCCCAGGCCGGCGGCGCGGCCGACGACGGCCCCAGGTCGCCGCGCGAGACCGGCGGCGAGGCGCACCCCCGACATGCCGGGCAGGAAGCGGCGCAGCGGGCCGCGTCCGGCCTCCGAGAGCAGCAGGTCGAGCGGCGTGCTGAGCTCGGAGCCGCCCGGCTCGTCGCGGGCCCCTGCGTCGCTGATGCGTTCGTCGGCCCGGCGTGCGGGCTCGGAGCGGGTCGCTGTCATGGGCTTCCTCCCGAGGTGGTTCCGGCTCCCCGCTCCGGGCCGGTGCGGGGGCAGGTGTCGAGTGTGACCCACACCACCACATGACCGGCACCACCCCCGGCGTACGCCGCCGCCCGCGCAGGCAGACTGGGCGCCGTGACCGAGCAGACCACCGCGCACCCCGTCCTCGAGGACTTCCCCGCCCGCAGCCACGACAAGCTGCGCTACGGCGACACCGACCGCCAGGGTCACGTCAACAACGCGGTCTTCTCGACGCTGCTCGAGACCGGGCGCGTCGAGCTCCTGCACCCGGCCGGCGGGGCCTCGATGAACGACGAGGGCGCCTCGTGGGTGATCGTGCGCATCGAGCTGGACCTGGTCGGCGAGATCACCTGGCCGGGCACCATCGACATCGGCACCCGTGTCGAGAAGGTGGGCCGCTCCTCGGTGACCATGCAGCAGGGGCTCTTCCAGGCCGGGCGGCCGGTCGCGCGCGCCACCACCGTCATCGTGCAGATGGACGACGAGACCCGTGGGTCGCGGGCGCTGGGCGAGGAGCTGGCCGAGCGGTTCCGGGCGCTGCAGGGGTGACCTCCGGGCGCGGGGGCCGACGTACGTTCGACGGCGCAACCCCCCCCGCGCCCCGCGCCCCGCGCACCCGAGCACCCCGGAGGACCCCGTGACGAACGACCAGCTGACCGCCGACGAGCAGCGCGTGCTCGACCTGGTCAACGACGCCAAGATCGCGATGCTCACCTACGTCGACCCCTCGGGCAAGCTGCTCAGCAAGCCGATGGCCACCCAGGACACCGACGTCGACGGCTCGCTCTACTTCATCGCCGAGCTGCACTCCGACAAGGTGCAGGCCCTGCAGGCCGACCCGCGGGTCAACGTCTCCTACAGCGAGCGCGGCTCGTGGGTCTCGATCGCCGGCACCGCCTCGGTGGTCGACGACGAGGCTCGGCTCGAGGAGCTGTGGAGCGCGTTCACCGACTCGTGGCTGCAGGGCGGGCCCGACAACCCCGAGAACATCCTGATCGAGGTCGACGCCGAGTCGGCGGAGTACTGGGACGCGCCCGGCGGCTCGAAGGTCGTCCAGCTGACCAACCTGGTCAAGGCCAAGGTCACCGGCGACCGGGTCCGCGGCGACAACGAGACGGTGGAGATGTGACCGTGGGTCCCCGGCCCGCCTAGAGTCAGCCCACGTGGCTCTCACCATCGGCATCGTCGGTCTCCCCAACGCGGGCAAGTCGACCCTCTTCAACGCCCTGACCAAGAACGACGTCCTCGCCGCGAACTACCCGTTCGCCACGATCGAGCCGAACGTCGGCGTGGTCGGGGTGCCCGACGACCGGCTGCCGCGGCTGGCCGAGGTCTTCGGCTCGGCCAAGCAGCTGCCGGCGACCGTGGAGTTCGTCGACATCGCCGGCATCGTGCGCGGCGCCTCGGAGGGCGAGGGCCTGGGCAACAAGTTCCTCTCCCACATCCGCGAGTCGGCCGCGATCTGCCAGGTCACCCGGGTCTTCCGTGACGAGGACGTCACCCACGTCGACGGCGAGGTGAACCCGAAGAGCGACATCTCGACCATCCAGACCGAGCTGATCCTGGCCGACCTGCAGACCGTCGAGAAGGCTGTCCCGCGCCTGGAGAAGGAGGCGAAGGGCAACAAGGACCTCGCCCCCGTCGTCGCGGCGGCCAAGGAGGCGCTGGCCCACCTCGAGGCCGGCACCCCCGTCATCGACACCGACCTCGACACCGCGCTGCTGCGCGAGCTGTCGCTGCTGACGGCCAAGCCCTTCATCTACGTCTTCAACTGCGACGCCGACGAGCTCGCCGACGACGACCTCAAGCAGCAGATGCGCGACCTGGTCGCCCCCTCCGAGGCGATCTTCCTCGACGCCAAGTTCGAGTCCGAGCTCGTCGAGCTCGGTGACGAGGACGAGGCCCGCGAGATGCTCTCCGAGATGGGCGTGACCGAGCCCGGCCTCGACGTGCTGGCCCGCGTCGGCTTCGACACCCTGGGCCTGCAGACCTACCTGACAGCTGGCCCCAAGGAGACGCGGGCCTGGACGATCAGGAAGGGCGCCACCGCCCCCGAGGCCGCCGGTGTCATCCACACCGACTTCCAGAAGGGCTTCATCAAGGCCGAGATCGTCTCCTTCGACGACCTGATGGAGCACGGCACCATGCAGAAGGCCAAGGAGGCCGGCAAGGTGCGCATGGAGGGCAAGGACTACGTCATGGCCGACGGCGACGTGGTGGAGTTCCGCTTCAACGTGTGAATCGGCGCATTTGCGCAGGTCAGAGGGGGTGTGACCCCTTCCAGTCCGCACAGAGTCCGCAAGAAAATTCAGTCGGATGAGCTCGATCGGACTGGTTCGGACGGCCCGCCTCTCGACTCGGCGCTGCCCGGTGGGACCTGTAACGCGACCTGTCAGCGCGGAGGGCGGCGTGCGCTCCAGCTGTTGGTCACGTGCAATGGGCCCAGATAGCGATCGCGACTCCCGCGACAAGAAGCGGCCCATAGACGGGGGCTACGGCCCAAGACCGGACGTCTTGCCAGTCGGGCCAGTAATTGACCTTGGTCCCAGCGGGTCCTGCAAGGGCTGGATTCAGGAAGAAAGTTGGTATGTCTCCTCCGGACGCGACTTTGTCGTACAGCTTGCGAAATGCACGTTCTTGCTTCAAGTAGTTCGCGTCGAGCAGGCCGAAGATGACTACTGCGAGCGCTCCGAGCACTGCGATCCACCACTCGGTCTTGGTGATGGCGTAGCCGTAGGTCAAAGTCACGATGGGTAACAGCCAGGTCTTCGAGGACGAGGACGCCTGGGACATCCGGGTCACGATGGCCTGTATGAAGGACAGGTGCTGACGTCGGTCCTCGGGCGAGACGTCTTCGACAGCGGCCGGCAGGAGGGCGCGAACGACTCCGAGAGTCTCAGTTTGGGCGGAGATGCTCTCAGCCGGCTCGTCGGGCCACTCGAGCTTAATATCGTCGCTGTTCCATCGAGGAACGATGTGGAAGTGAACGTGTGGAACGGTCTGTGTTGCCGCTGTGCCGGTGGACTGGATGACGTTCATCCCATCCGGGGAGACTGATGCGCGAACAGCGCGCGCGATCCTACGGACAGCGGCCCCCAGGATTCGGCTCTCTGCATCGGTCAGGTCGGTGAGGTCCGAAACGTGCCTGTTCGGCACCACCATGGTGTGACCGCGAGTCGCTGGTTTGAGCGGGAACAAGGCGGTGACCTGGGCGTCTTGATATACGACCTTGGCGTTCGGGTCATGCCCTTCGATGATGAGGCAGAACGGGCACGGTGGCTGGATCACGAGCGGGTCACTCCCTGACCCGACCACAGTTCGATCTTGTCCGACAAGGCTTTGTAAGTGGCCTGGCTGTCGATCTTCCCCTGCCAGTTCGTGACAGTCGGGTCGAAAATGGGGACACCGGTGAGGCCCGCGTTTGTGAACGGGTTACCGCCGATGGAATCGGTCGTTCCCATCGAGGAGAGGCCGTGGATGCGGATGCCGAGGAGCGGCTTCTTGTCCGCCCAGGCCTTCTCAACCTCGTACTTCACCCACGGACGGGTTGCAGTCTCCTTGCCGATGAGGACGATGACCGCCTTCTTGTAAGCCATCTGGTCCTTGATCCACTTCTCGATGGCGGCATCGCCCCCTCTGCGCACCTTCTCCCAGTCCTGAGAGTTCAGGAGCGGCTGTCCTTCTAGCGCGTTGAAGTTCTTCACGAGCTGCACGCGGTGAACGTCGCGCTCGTAGTGGAAGCTATAGAAAACGGTCTTGGCCATGGTGGGTCCTTTCGAGTGCGTCAGCGTGGCGTGGAGTCGTGAACCTAGTGAACTGGACCGACATTGACCCTCGGCCATGAACACACACGCAGTAACCTGCGTACGTAATGTGTACCACACGTAGTAGATGCGTACGATGTCTCCATGTATGAAGCACTGGCTCAGTTGATGCGGGAGCGTCGAGAGGCGCTCGGGCTAGATCAGGCGGCGGTCGCCGCCCAGCTGGATGTGCGCCAGCAAGCCGTGAGCGGCTGGGAGAACGGCCGCTCAAGGCCGCGGCGCGCGATGCTCAGCGATGTCGCCCGCGTCCTCGCGGTCGAAGAGGATGACTTGCTCGACGCTGGTGAGTACTTGGCGCCGGCGCAAACCGTCCGGCTTCCTGTCCGTTCCCTGACTCGCGCGCTTCCGCTCGAGGAGCTAACCGAGGAACGGTTTGAGGACCTCCTGGCCGAAGTCATGGCCACCCTTCACCCCGATGGGCACGCGAGCCGGTTCGGCGGACGCGGTCACAAGCAGCACGGCATCGACATCCTCGTTGCCGCCCAAGGCAAGAACGTCGCGACCGGGCAGTGCAAGCGACACCGCGAGTTCGGACCGTCCGCGGTGAAAAGAGCCATCGAGGAGGTGACGATCCCTTCGCCCAGGAACTACCTCTTCCTCTCCCGACTCATCGCCACCCCTGCCGCGCGCGCGGAAGCGGGGAAGCACGCGAGCTGGGAACTGTGGGACGGCGAGGACATCTCCCGCCATATCCGGAATCTTCCGCGCGAGCGGGCCGTACGGATCGTCGATACCTACTTCCCGGGTCATCGGGAGTCGTTCCTCGGCATTGCAGCGCCGGGACCATGGCTCCTGCCGGAGGAACACTTCGTCGGAACCCAGGCCACGATCTTCAACCACGAGTGGAGCCTGGTCGGACGGCAGACCCAACTGGACGAACTGGTGGGCGCAACCCATCAGGGAGGCGCGACCGTCGCGTTCTTGATCGGGGCTGGTGGCGTCGGCAAGACGAGACTCCTCAAGGCCTTCGCCGATGCTGCGCCAGCCGGTGCCCAGACTCGAATACTGCCCGGCGACGTGCAAGTGACCGCAGCCGACTTCGAGTTGCTACCGCACGACGGTGACCTCACCATCATCATCGACGACGCCCATGAGATCGCCGAGGTCACCGGCATTGTGGCTGGCATCTGGCGGCGCAACCCGAACGCAAAGGTCATCCTCGCTACTCGGCCTTATGGGCTGCGGACTCTCAAGACTGAAATGGCACGCTACGGACTTCTTCCGGTGCCCCACACCGAGGTCATGCTCGGAGATCTTGAGTTCGACGACGCCGTTGCTCTGGCGCGTGAAGCGCTCGGCGGCGCAGCGTCGCCCGCGGTCGCGCGTCGGCTCGCCGGGCTCACCCTGGACTCTCCGCTGGCCACCGTTGTCGGCGGCGTCCTAATCAAGCAGGGCCAGCTTGATCCGGGAGCGTTGGAGCAGGATGAGAACGTCCGACTACACATCATGCGGGGTTTCCGCGACGCGCTTGTGAATGATCCGCTCTCGTACGACCCGCCGATTCGGCGCGCCGTATTGGATGCGGTCGCTGCCCTACAGCCGTTCCGCACCAACGAGGAAGCAGCGCGCACATCGCTGAGCGCGATCGTGGGTAAGCCGTACGACGAGTTGCACAAGCACTTGCGGAGCCTAGAGAACGCCGGCATCCTGCGGCGGCGCGGGGACGCGCTTCGGATCGTTCCCGACCTTCTGGGCGACGTGATCCTTACCGAGGCAACCTTTGACGACAGCCCGCTCGGTACTGGGTACCTCGCGCGTATCCAGCCTGTAGTGATCGGAAGCTGCGTCGAGCACTTGTTCGTAAACGTAAGTCGCGTCGACTGGCAGGTTCGCAACACGCGTCCGGATGCACCGAGCCTCGCTGACTCCCTTTGGGTTGCCTTCCGTGCCCGCATCGTGGCGGCCGACGTCTTCGACAGGCGCACACTCGCCGAGACTCTGGCCAAAGTCGCGTACTTCCAGCCCACGCGCGCGCTTGAGCTGACCCGCTGGCTAATTGACTACCCAACAGACCGCCTCGACGGTGAGCATGCCGCTTGGCGAAGTCTGCTCACTGCGGACTACAGCAGAGTGATTGAGGCATTGCCGTCTGCGATCAAGCTCGCGGCGTTGACCGAGGAGACGCTTCCGGGTGCCCTTTCACAGTTGTGGGAGCTGGCGCAGGGTGATGCACCCCCTACTAACCCGCATCCGAGTCATCCGCTTCGGGTCCTGCGCGAGCTGGCTGAGTTCGGTGTCGGGAAGCCGATCTGGTTCAACGACCTGATCGTCGATATTGCTTCGACATGGTTCGTCGATGGCCAGCCGCTGTCTCCGTTTGACGTTCTCGAACCGATGCTCGCGACGGAAGGAGACGACTCGACCGTCCGCGGCTACACGATCACCTTTCAGCCCTTCGCGCTGAAACCGCAGAGCATCATGCGGGTTCGGCAGCGTGTCATTGACCTGGCCTTCGAGGAACTGGACTCCCCCGACCTGCGGCGTTCGGGAGCCGCAGCCAAACTCTTGAAGTCCGCTATGCAACTCCCGACGGGGAGCTTTGGGCGCCAGGTGTCGGATGATGAACGGGCCGGGTGGGTCCCCGGAATCCTCGAGACCATCGACCGCCTCGGCACTAGGGCGGCGGCTGGGGGTCTCGACCCCGCCGTTCTCGTCGCCGTGCGCGATGCCCTGTTCTGGCACGACAGCTACGGGTCCGGCCCGACGCACGAGGCTGCCAAACGTGCAATGGAGTCGCTCCCGGACGGTGTCGAGGAATTGCTTGGGCTCATGACCCATGACGGCTGGGGCCGCCTTGTGCGCGACCGCGGCGACGATTTCGCGGCGATGGAAGCCAAGCGCGTGGAACTCATCGAACAGGTGAGTCATGCTCTTACGTCCCACACCGACGACGAAGTAGTCGAGCTCCTGATTGCTCGGCTTAGGGCCGACCGGGAAGTCTTTGGTCCGGCTGAAGGTCATCCGGGACCCTTGGTGGCGAACCTAATCAACGCTCGCCCGTCCCTTGCACACGCGATGCTGGCGAAACTGCGCACCACGTCTGGAGTTACCGATCTCGACCCGACTCTCCCGGTCATCCTCAGCGCTCTCGCAGAGCACGATCCCGCAGCGGCGCTCCAGGAGATCCGGGACTTGCTCGCCAGCTCGTCACTAGAACGCCGACGGGCCGTAGGTCAGGCGGTCGGCTGGAACCGAGGCCCCCGCGAGCTCCATTCCGGAGAACTCGATCTGCTGCTTGAACTAGCTTCCGACACCGACATAGTCATACGACGAAACGTGGTCCGAGCGGCTCAACTGTTGACGCGAACCCAGAAGGCAGAGGCGATCCGTTTGCTTGCATGCCTCCGATTCGGTGATAGCCAAGGTCTGGCCGACGACTACTTCATGTCATTTCGCCTCGACGACGGCATCTCTTGGGACGACTTCTCCGACAGAGAACTCGAGTTGATTCGCAACGATCTCGTCACGCTCCCCGGCATCGGCGAGTACTCGGTGTTAGAGGCGCTTGCGGATCGATCGAAGACGGACCCGGAGTGGGTTGTTCGGCTTCTCCAGGAGCGGATCGAGCTTGCCGAGGGTCTGAACTCGCTCCGCGAGTACGACGCGCTCCCGTACTCCTGGGACAAGCGCTTGCGGATCCGAGACACTCCAGCGTTCCTCGCAAGTTTGAGCGGTGTTCTGGCCTGGATTGCGGAGAACCTGGACTCATGGTCCCGGCGCAAGATGGGCGCCGATCTCTTCCGTGCGGTGGCGGTCGAGTACGACAGTCAGGTGCTGGATCTTCTTGGGAAGGCGCTCGCCGGTGGCACCGAGAACTCGATACGCGCTGTAGCAGCGGTCCTCCACGAGGCTCCCCGGACCTTCATCTGGGACCAACCCGACTTCGTTCGCATTGCGTTGCAAGCGGCTGACCAGCTCGGCGATGACGTGCGCCAACAGATGATGGGGGCACTATGGTCCGCCACCATCTCCGGTGTGCGGAGCGGCACCCCCGGAGAGCCGTTCCCGGAGACCATTGAACAGCGAGATAGGTCGCGAGCTATTGCGAAGGACTTGCCAGCGGGATCTATCGAGAGGCGGTTCTACGCCGACATGGCGAAGTCGGCTGAAAGGGACGTCCAGCGTGAGATTGAAGATGACCTACCCAGCGACGGGCGCTCTTGGTAACGAACCATCACCGATGAAGTCTGCGGGGTGCAACGGGCGTTGCCGGCGACGTTGGGACAAAGGGTCGTCTGATCACCTGACCTATTCATGCCCCCGTGTCGGCGTGACCTCTTCGACTCGCTCGCCGAGTGACGCAGACATGATCGACTCCGCAGCCTTACGGGTGCGGTCCTCCGCCGTTGGCCAGAGGTGGGCGTAGGTGTTGAGCGTCGTAGTCGCTTTCGCGTGGCCAAGCGACCGCTGGACGGTCACGACGTCGCAGCCGGCGGCGATCAGGCCGGAGGCGTAGAAGTGCCGCAGGTCGTGGAGCTTGATGCCGGACAGTCCAGCGTCGCGCAGCGTCTTGCGCCACCAGTAACCGACGGTGTTCTGGTGCGGTGGGTCGTCGCCCTGTCCGGCGAAGAGCCAACGATCCTTGCCGGTGGTGCCGTGAGCGGTGACGTGTTCGGCGAGCACGTTGATGAGGCTGTCGGCGAGGTAGACGACGCGCTCTGAGCCGTACTTCGGTGCCCGTACGTCGATCGCCCCACCGTTGACGCGCTGCACCTGGCGGGAGACCTTCAGCGACCTGCGCAGGAAGTCGACGTCGCCGAGCTGGACCCCGGCGGCCTCGCCGAGCCGCAGGCCGGCGAAAGCGCAGAGGGCGATGAACGGCTGGAACCGCTCGTCAGCCCCGGCCATGACCTGTCCGACCTCCTCCGGAGCGGGAATCGACATGGCGACGTCCGCGCGACGGCCGCGGGGCAGGCGTACGCCGTCGGTCGGGTCGGAGCCGATCACCCGGTCCTTCACGGCGGCTCGGAACACCGATCTGACGTTGACGTACCGCGTCTTGATCGTGCCGGGGGCAAGTCCGGCGGCGTCCATCTGCTTGATCCAGGTCTCGACGTCCGAGCGGCGGACCTGCTTCATCGGTTTCCCCGCGAAGGGCACCGATCGGGCCGCCAGCGACATCGCGAGCACGGTGCCGGGCGCCCAGACTTGGCGTGCCGACCACTCGCCGAAGAAGGCCGCGAACGTGATCCGTCCGGCCTTGGGATCGGGGTACGTGCCGGTGACCACGGCTGAGGTGACCTGGTCCAGCCACTGCTGGGCGTCGATCTTGCGGTCGAAGTGCCGCGAGTGCTCCTTGCCGGACTCGTCGCGGTACCGCGCCCGCCACCTGCCGTTGGATCGCTTGGCGATGTTTCCCGCCATGGTGTTGCTCCTTCCAGGATCGCTCCATCGTCTCTCTGAGATCCGGCCGTGGGCAGGGTCAGCGGTGGTTCTGGGGACGGTTGGTCTGCTCGGTGAGCCAGAGGACGAGGTCGGCGCGCCAGTAGCGGACGTGGCGGCCGACCTTGAAGCTGCGGGGTCCGGCGCCCAGGTGGCGCCAGTAGCGCAGCGTCCCTTCGGGCACGCGGAGGTAGCGGCAGGCTTCCTGGAGGGTGAGCATGTCGTCGCCGGGGTTCTGGCGGGGTCGTGGGCCACTGGGTTGTGCGGTCATGGCGGCCTCCTTGTGGGTGGGTTCCCGGCGTCGTTCGTCGCCGGTCGTGATGGGTGGGTGTCTGTCGTCGAGAGGTACGCGTCCTACGGTGCGCGCTGGGGGGCAACAATTCGCGCCCGTCCTGGCCCCGCCCGTCCTCGGGACGGGCGCCCCGGTCAGGAGACGTTTTCGCAGGTCAGGCGGCGCCCGTCCAAAGGTTCAGGAACTCATCGCGTGCTCCTCGCCGGTTGTCGTCGCGAACAATCTGAATGCGTTGATCAGCATGGGGCGGCAGGTTCCCCGGAATCGGGGGAACCTGAGGGGGATACCTGCCAGGGGACCTGTGTTTCCGCAGGTCAACAGGTATCCCTAAGTCGTTTCCCCGCGGACTTGTGAAGGTGTTGATTCACGCCGATCAGCGTGGGCGAGGGGCGTTACCGGAATGCGGTAACAACCGAGGGGAACGCGAGGGGGAACGCTGCGTTCGTGCAGGTCAACGGCGTTCCCTAAGTCGTTGGCTGCACCCGCTTCTCAGAGGCCGATTCCGGAGGGCCGTGAGATGGGCGGCCGGTACTCCGGGACCGCTGGTCGTGGCGTTGGAGGCGCTACGGCGGCCGCGCCGTACCGGTCGATCGCGTCGACGGCGAGCCGTCGGGCGTGGGCGGGGCCCAGGTCCGCGCGGTCGCGGCTGAAGACATCGACCCACTGCTTCCGTGCGTCCTCGAGCGTCTCGGCGACAAGGTGGGCAGTGTTGGATTCGCGGCCGCGCGTCATCGCGACGTACGCCGCGGCGGCACCGGTGGTGGCGCCGATGGCGACGTGGGCGGCCTCGACGGTCTCGCCCTGCGCTCCGTGGACTGTGGTGGCGTAGGCGAGCTCGACGAACCGGGTCGCGTACTCCGCCGGGATCTCGCGATCGCGCCCGCGGCCGTGAAGGATCAGGTGGCCGTCCTCGCCGATGCCGGTGACGGTCCAGGTCTGACGATTCGCGACCCCGAGATCAGGGTCGTTGCGGCGGGTAGCGACGCGGTCCCCGAGCCCGGCCCGTTCGCCTCGAGCGGTCACCAGAGACGGGTCTGCGTCGGCCGAGTCGCCCGTGGCAAGGTCGGCGCGACGCTGGTCGCGAATCGCGGAGTTGAGGTTGGCCACGTGCTCGCGGGTGTCGGCGACGACCAGGTCGCCGGCCGCGCCCGCCTCGGCGAGGGCGGCGGTGCGCTCGCTGTCGCTGGGGTGGACGACGATCGACCCGCGGCGATGCAACGCGTCGAAGACGGCGGCAGGGTCGTCGCCCTTGCGCATGCGCATGGAGAGTGCCGCATAGTCGGAGTCAGTGAACCGGTGCACCTTCTCCAACGACACGACCGCGGTTGGGTGGGCCCACGAGAGGGCGTGGTCCAGGACGCCGCCGCGTCCGACCGCTGGGAGTTGGTGCCGGTCGCCGACAAGCGCGACCCGCGCGCCGGCCTCGTCGGCGATGGTCAGGAGCCCGCGGGCGGTGTCCTGGTCGAGCATGCCCGCCTCGTCGACCAGCAACAGGTCCCCTTGTCGCAGTCGGGCGACCGGGTCGGGCGTTACGTCGGGGCACCGTGCCCAGTGCCCCTCGTCGTCCCAGCGCCAGCCGTGCTGGTGGATCAGCCACGCGGCCGAGTGCCCGTCGGCGCCGGTCTCCGCGGCGGCGACCTGAGCCGCCTTCAATGTCGGCGTCACCACAATCAGCCGATGTCCCTGCCGAGCCAGCACGGTTTGCGCCGACTTCAGCGCGGTGGTCTTGCCTGCACCGGCCGCACCCTCCACGACGACCAGCTGGCCGTCACCGGCCAGGACGCCGACGACGGCGGCCTGCGTGGGGTCGACCCGCGTCAGCCCTCGCCCGTGCAGCCGGACGCGTCTGGCTGGCTGCTCCACACGGCGGGCGAGGCGACCGATGAGGTCCGCCTCGACCTCCATCACCTGCTGGGAGGTCAGTGAGCGGACGTGTTCGGGCACGTCGGGTGAGGTGAGCAGCCGGACACACCGTGCGGCGGCGCGGGCCGTCACGTCCTCGGCGAGCTCGATGCGCGCGGCGGGCTCGGCGACCAGGTTGGCCTGCGCCAGCAGGACCTCGACCTTCCCGCGGATGTCGGCGGCGTTCCACGCCGAGCGCTTCGCTCCGAGCTGGGAGATGATCCAGTCGGCCGCTCCGTCTCGGTCGATCCAGCCCATCTGGGTCGCTTCGAGCACGGCTGGGGCGGCCGGGTCGCTGTAGCCCAGGGCGCGCAGCTCGTCGTTCCAACGCGCCACCAGCTCCGCGCCGTCGGTGGGGACGACCTTGTCCGGCCGCGTATCGGCCCACGCCCGGCGATCCCACACCTCACGCAGCCGCGGCCCAGGCTCCTCACCCGGATGCTCGCGCCGCCACTCAGCCTCGAACCGGTCGATGTTGCGGTGGATCTGACTGGTCCGGGCGCTGAACGCCCCGACGTACGGCGCGAGCTGCTCGATCTCCCCGGTTTCGGGGTCCAGGGTGAAGCCGCGTGCGGCGAGGGCCACCCGGAACTCCGGGTCGGTGGCGACCGCGGCGTGCCCGATGCCGTTGATCGCCTCGATCATGTCGCGCACACCCACGGAGTGCAGCCCCCGCCAGGCGCCGGCCGCCCACACGCGGGCGTTGATCTGAAGGTGCAGGTGCCGGTGCGGATCACCGGCACGCGACGTGTAGTGCCGGATCACTGCAGCCTCAATCTTCTCGACCGGCACCTGCACCTGGCGACCGCGCGGTCCCACCCGGGTGGTCGCGTGCTGGGCGACCCAGCCGACGATCTCAGCGGCGGCCTTGTCCTGGGCTTCGTCCAGCGCAGCCGAGATGTCTGGATGAAGCGCGGCGGCCAGTGACCAGGTCTTCGGGCCGTTGACGGTGACCTCGACGAACCGCAGCGCGTTCGCGTCCTCGCGGACCCGACCCTTCTTGCGCCCAGTGTCGATGTCGATCCCGGCGACCCACTGCTCGTAGGTTTCGCCGTCCATCGAACCGGCTCCCGTGACGCAGGCCGGGGTCGCGGTGAGCCGCTCGGCGACGCCGGTGCCCTCACCGAGGTAGTAGTCATCGGCCCGCGAGCGATCCCGCTCGACGTAGGCCCGGGCAGCCTTCGCTCCACCGCGGTAGAACTTCACGCCGCCGTGCACTCGGACCACCGCCTCCACTCCGTCCGTCGATAACCAACGGACCCCTAGAAATGCCGCGTGGGCCGCCCGTTCACGGGCGACCCATCTACGAACCTTCGTAGCATGCGTGCCGCTTGAAGGGAGGTGTTGAGAGGCTCACGGCGGGTGGAAAGTGAGGAGATCCTGAGGACCGATGAAGGTCGATGATTGTCAATCAAGGGTGGACGAGAGGAGGGGCAGGTTGTCGGTGGCGGTGGGGGTCGTCAGATACTGAGTCCATGGCCGTCCCAGAGACCGATCTCGCGCGGATACGGCGGTTCTGCGAGAAGCAGGTCCCGTCCGAGATGCGCGAGCAGGTGCGGGTGGAGCACCGCGTGCGCGGTCGCACCGTGACGATTGTCGAGCATCGGCCGCCGTGGAATCCGGCGTTGGGCCCGGAGTGGACCGACACTCCGCAGGCTCGGATGAAGTACGACGAGCAGACCAAGGGCTGGACCTTGTACGGGTTCGACCGGAACTCCCGAGCTCATGTCTACGACCTGCTCGAGCCAGATCAGCCGATCGAGCGGCTGCTGGCCGAGTACGACGACGACCCCACCTGCATCTTCAAGGGCTGAGCCGGCCTGCCTTTCCACAGGCGACTCTGACGCGATAGTGGTCGCGCCCTCGGCGACCTAGCGTTGCGGAATGTCGATCAGGTCGCGGATGCTCGCCGGCGACCAGCCCTGCGAGCGACTCCTGCGTCTGGGGGTTGGTGCGCTGAGCGACGCCGAGCTTGTTGCCCTGGTCGCCGGCATCGAAGCTGAGGGACGCGACGACGTTGCGGTGGGCCACGAACTGATCGTCGAGGTCGGTGGACTGCGCGGCCTCTCGACGGCGTTTCCCGAGGAGCTGACGCGATCACCGGGCATCGGCCCAGCTGGGGCGGCGCGCCTGCTCGCCGCCTTCGAACTGGCGGCGCGGGCCACAGCTGCGCCGACCAACCGCGTCGTGGACTCCGCAGCCGCGATCGCTGAGTTGGTCTCACCGGTGCTCGCACGCGAGCGACGGGAGAAGGTCCTGGTCCTGGTGGCCGACGCGGCCAACCGCGTGCTTCGCCTTGTGCCCGTTGCGACTGGCGGCGTGGATTCGAGTCCGTTGCCTGTCCGAGAGGTGCTGCAGGCCGTGCTGCGGTACGACGGTCGAGCGTTCGCCCTAGCGCACAATCACCCGTCAGGCGATCCAACCCCGAGTGTGCAAGATCGTGAGGCCACTGAGGCGGTAGGCCGGGCTGCCGACGCGGTCGGACTCCGGTTCCTCGACCACGTGGTGCTCGCGGGGAGTTCGTGGCGCAGCGTCAGGCCAGCTGCGTGAACTCCTCATTTCTGGCCGCGGGAAGTAGCGCTGACGATAGCGACTTGAATCCTGTGTGTAGCGCCGCGATCCGCCAGGTTGAGTCCTGAACTCGTGCAAGATGATCGGCGATCTCTTGCTGCGCATTAATCTCTGCCCCTGGTATTCGAAGCCCCATTAATTTAGATGCGGAAACCTCGCTGAAGGTCGTGCCTGCGCCGCGTCGTTTGATCTCGCCCATCACCGAGAGGACAGCAAAGTAGAGATACTCGGGGTAAGTCTGAATCTTGGGAACGAATGACTTACAGCCCTGATTCGTGGCTGCACTGTACGGGTTGATTGCCAAATGGCCGATTGGCGCACGGCTGGACATGATGACGGAATTTGATGGGATCAGGCGCGCACCACCTCGTTCAAGCCCGGACTCTGAAAGAGTCCGCTCTGTTGTTTCAATAGTGCGTGATCGTAGGCGACCTAGGTCAGTCGGAGTAACCCAAGGAATGTCTCCGCCCCAGTAGTTGGGGTTTGTCTTGTTCGGTGTTCCACCTCCCATGACTCGAATCTCCTCGCCCACTGTCCAGTATCTGTTGGCGCCTTCGAAGATTCTGGACAGAGTTCCATTGAATGCAGCCGACACGCTCGTGCTCGCTGCGCGCGAAATATTGTCTTGTCGAGTTCGGATGCCGTCGAGGCGATCGGCGATGCGCAACTGCTCGGATAGAGCGGGCAGCGGGATCGTGACGTTTTCGAACGCGGCAATTCCAAGCGTGCGGTTCCTGCCAGCCGAACCGGGCGAAGCCCTGCGGATATGAAGCAAGCCCGGCTCGGAAAGGAAGTAATGCCACAGGTATCGGACGCTCACCTTGTCGGCATCGCGGGGAACCCAAGTCATGAAGCGGTGAGAGCCGATCAGTCCCCTCTCTCCCTCCGAGGCGACCGCCAAGGCGCCCTCCCAAGCGAAGACATTGCTGATCACCAGGTCGCCGGGCTCGATCCTGAAGACCTTCTTGGTGCCCAACTGAGCGCCGGTGACGGCCGGCTTGTGGAAGACGCCCTTGCCGAACGAACGGAGTCCAACCTCGACGTACTCCTCAGAGGCGTCGAGCGCGACTTTGCGGCGCTGGAGTTCGAGTACATCTCCCACCCGTACCTGATGCACCACCATCAGACGTCTTCCCCGAGTTCGACCTGGAGGTCACGGAGGGCCGCGAGGATCTGCTCCTCCACTGCGATCAGTTCCTTGACGAGTTCCTCGGGCGAGCGATGCGTCAGGTCATCGGCACCGTGTGGGTTGCGGAGATCCAGGTTGTAGCCGTCCTCCGCCAGCGTCCCAGCTTCGACCTTCCAGGCGTGCTCGTTCTCGACCCGGCCTGCTCGATCACCGCCACCCCACCATGCTTGGACATCGGCGAATTCCTCGAAACGCAGCGGCTTTGTCTTCGTGTAGTTCTTCCGTCCCTCAGGGAGGGGCTGCTCGTAGAACCAGATGTCCTTCGTGGGCCCGCCGTATTCGAAGAAGAGCAGGTTGGAGGGGATGAGGGTGTAGGGCGCAAAGACGCCGTTTGGCAGCCGCACCACAGTGTGCAGGTTGAAGTCGGTCAGCAGCTTCTTCTTGATTCGCGCCGGCGCGCCTTCGTTGGCGAAGAGGACCCCGTTGGGGACCACGATCCCGCACCGGCCCTTCTTCTTCTCCAGGCGTGCCATCACCACTTGGAGAAACAGCCAGGCGGTCTCTGCCGTCCGCGAGTCGGCAGGGAAGTTCTCCAGGCTGCTGCTCTCCTCCTCACCCCCGAACGGCGGGTTCGTCAGGACGACGTCGACCCCGGCCTTGCGCTGGTCCGCCAGCGGGAAGGTCAGCGAGTTCGTTCGGGTGACCT
Source organism: Nocardioides sp. 31GB23 (assembly GCF_040012395.1). Lineage (NCBI taxonomy): Bacteria > Bacillati > Actinomycetota > Actinomycetes > Propionibacteriales > Nocardioidaceae > Nocardioides > Nocardioides sp. 31GB23. The sequence goes on from NZ_JBDYKJ010000009.1 coordinate 57,193, forward strand.
TGGGCTGCTCCACCTCGTGCAGCAGCAGGTTCATCTGACAGAGCAAGTAGGGCAGTGGCTTCTTCTCGAAGCCGCTGATCGAGCGTTTCGCCGTCGCGATCTCGGTCGCGGAGCGCGCTTGGTCGCGGAGGTGCTCGTAGGCCTCCACCAAGAATCCGCCTGTGCCGACGGCAGGGTCCAGCACCGACTCGCCCAGGCGCGGATCGACCTGCTCAACCATCAGCCGGATCACCGGCCGCGGTGTGTAGAACTCGCCCGAGTCTCCGGCGGCGTCCCGCATCTCACGCAGCATCGACTCGTACAGATGGGCCATGGTGTGGATGTCGTCGGCTGACGTGAAGTGCACCTTGTCGATCTGGTCGATCAGGTCACCGAGCAGGTAACCGGACAGCATCCGGTTGTTGGTCTCCTTGAAGACCGTTGCGAGGGTGGCGCGAGCGTCGCCCGCCGTGCCGGAACCCTCAAGTCCGCCCAGACCCGGGAGAAGGGTCCCGTTGACCCAGGTGATCAGGGCGTCACCCTGCTTGCGCTTCGTCGGATCTGCTGCCCACACGCTCCAGCGGAGGTCCTCCGGGAGCGCCGGCCGGTAGCCGGGGTCGACGATCATCCGGTTCTGCTCGAGGTCGTCGAAGGCCTTGAGGAAGAGCAGCCAGGACAGCTGCGGGAGCCGGTCCAGGTCGCCGTTGAGGCCGGCATCCTTGCGCATGATGTCCCGGCTGGTCTTGATGACCGACGCGAGACGCGCCTGTGGGGTCTGGACGGCAGCCTTGGCGGCACGGGTCACTGCTGGTTCTCCTCGGTGGTAAGCGCCTCGGCGTAAAGCCGTTCGGCGGTGGAGCGGGCGGTCGGGTAGTCGATGTCCAGGTCGAGCTCGGCGGCCATCGCGGCGTAGTCGCTGAGCCAGGCCGCTGGGAACTCGGGGAGCTGCGGCGGTGGCGGCACGCCGTCCCGCACCCGCCAGACCGTCCGAAGCCGGCCCGGCAGATCGGGATGGGGCAGCAGTCCCGCTTCCGCGAGCAGAACCACGTCGACCAAGTCCTTGACCCGGCTGCTGGGTCGGCCGCCGGCGTACGTACGTGCCATGGCGTGGAACTTCTCCGCGGCGTGCTGGGCGACGTCCACCGCCGGCATGGCGGTGCTGCTCAGGCGTTCGGCGAGGATCGGCGGATGCACCTCGATCGTGCCCACTGCGCCGGCGATCTCCTCGCTCCGCGCGACCACGTCCAGGCGCAGCGACGCGAAGACCTTGCCGCCGATCGCCGACGTGACGGTGAACTTCCAGCCGGGGTTGCCAGCCTCGTCCGAGGCAATCGCTCTCGGTGGGGAAACCTGGAAGGTCAATCCGTCATCGGCATCGACGTCAAGGGCGTCGAGCAGACGATCCTGCACCTCAACACCGTCGAGGTCCTCCAGCATGGCCAGATCCAGGTCCTTGGTCGCGCGGGCGTCCAGACCGAGCCTCACTTCGAGGGCGAAGCCTCCCTTGAGTACCCAGTTGTCATCCGCGGACAGTCGAACCAGGATTCGCTGAAAAGCGAAGTGGCGTCGCAACCGGTCGAGCGAGGTCTGTCGCTCGGCTGCCAGATTTGCGAGCCGTTGCTCGATGCTGGTGCGGAGTGCCTGGTTTTCGGTCATTTCGTCGTCGCCCCGAGCGCCCGCTCGATGCGGAGCGCCGCCCGGTCTCCGGCCTCGTCTGAGCGGCTGCGAATCCGGCGTGTGGTCGTCAGGCCGCGCTCGAGCGCAGCGGCGACGGCAGCCTCAAGTTGCTCCTGAGAGGTGTCAGCGCCAGCAAGGTCGAGCAGCGTGCGCAGCGGAGTGGTCACCCGCCAGGCCCCCTGGTCGAGGACGTCCGTCGCGGGTAGCTCGCTCACGTGCGTCACGACCGCCGGGTCGACGGCTCGGAACCCGACGGGCACGGAGAGGTGCACATGGCGAGGATCGAGCTCGCCGAGGTCGTGGACGAGCGCGGCCGAGTCATGGGATACGACACCTCGGTCCTCGCTCCACAGCGTCCAACGCACCCACTGGTCCTCCGGAGCGGAGGGCCAGTCGGGAAGCCGGAACAGGCCGCGGTCGACACGCAGCCAATTACCACTGTCGACGTGGTACTTCTGCGCCTGGTAGCTGTACCCGAGCTCGAGAGCCTGGGCGGCGGTGAAGTAGCCAGACTGGCTGAAGGCTAGGCGTTGCAGCGCCAGCCTCAGGTCCTGTCGTGTGCCCGCCATGGGGCCAGCATAGCGATATTCGAAGTCAATATAAACTTTAGTTGTGTGTGAGCCGTGATCGTCAAAATAAGACTCACGCTGAGTACAGCCAGCCCTGGAGCTCGCTGATGGCTTGGCGCCAGCCTTCGACACCGCCGAAGTGTCGCGCCGCTTCGACCGGTGAGCCGAAGTTGCTGAGCGGCGGCACCTGGAAGGCATAGACGTGAGTCATCTCCTCGACGCCGTACTCCTCGTAGCGGTCGAGGAGGGCGGAGATGATCTCGCGGGCGGTCGGCACCAGCGCCTCGAGGTCGTTCGCGTGGTCCTCGCGAACCAGCCGAGCGCGTTCCGCCCTGGTCCGTTGAGGGATGTTCCACGCCGCGTATGCGAGCACGTCGAAAGGGTCCGTGTCAGGCGCAAGTTCGAGGCGCCTCGACATCTCCTCGATGGATACGCCGCGGGAGGCGAGGCCCTCCTCCAGAACCGCACGTAGCTGGGGATCGGCCCAGCGTGCGCGAAGATCATCAATGGTCGGACACAGCACGCGGACCTGGCCGGCCAGATAGTCCGCGTATTCCACGAGGCGGAGAGCGCCCGTGCTGGTGTCGGCGACGTAGTAGGCCTCTGCCGTGACGGTCACTTCCGTGCCGTCGACGTAGTACTTCCTGGCAGGCGGCTGGTTGAGTTCTCCTTCGGACCGGGTGCGGTCGAAGTCGGGCTCCGGTTCGCCGAGCGACGGCATCGAGGGGGCGACGTCCCCGGCGTCGCTCTCGACGATCTCCCCGGACTCGTCGATGCGCTCGGTCCGAATGCGCACCGGCTCGCCGTCGAAGCCCGGGTCGGAGAAGAGGACCGACGCGCCGACGTAGTCCACGATCTCGAAGGAGTACTTGTCGTTGTCGGGGTAGAGACGGGACCCTCGCCCGACGATCTGCTTGAACTCGACCATCGAGCCGATCGGGCGGAACAGGACGACGTACTTCAGGTCCTGGATATCAATGCCGGTGGACAGCATCCGTGATGTCGTGGCGACCACGGGTGACGACGACTCAGGGTCGCAGAATCGATCGAGCTGCCGCCGGCCGGTCTCGGCTTCGGCACTGACGATCCGGACCACCCAGAAGGGATCGGCCTCCACAGCTGCCCGGTTGTGCGCCACCAGCGCCATGCGCATCTGTTCCGCGTGCTCTGAGTCGACGCAGAAGATGACGGCGCGTCCGGGGCGGTCCTGGAACACCTGGGTGAGGTGACGAGCTGCCGCGTCCGTGCGGCGCAGGAGTGACACGAGGCGCTCGAAGTCACGGGTCGTGTAGAGCCCGTCGGGAATGTCTCGCCCGAAGGTGTCGACCTCGCCGGGATCCGGCCGCCAGCCCTCGGCATCGGGAGTAAGCACGACCCGTCGCACCGTGTAAGGGGCGAGATAGCCGTCCTCGATGCCCTGGCGCAGGGAGTACTCGAACACCGGCTCGCCGAAGTAGTCGTAGGTGTCGACGTTTTCCTCGCGCTTTGGCGTGGCGGTCAGGCCGAGGTGGACTGCCGACGTGAAGCGATCGAGCACGGCACGCCAGGAGGACCCGGGCACAGAACCGCGGTGGCACTCGTCGACGATCACGACGTCGAAGAAGTCCGGCGGGTAGCCCTCGAACGTCGACTCGGCGTCCTGACTGTTCTTCAGCGACTGGTAGGTGGCGAAGTAGATCTCTCGGCCCATGACGGCGTGCCCCTGGATGCGCGTCGCGCCCTCGCCGAACACGGGTCGGAAGTAGCCATTGAGCGGGGACTTGATGAGCGCGTCGCGGTCAGCGACGTAGAGGATTCGTCGGGGTCGCTCGGCATCGACAGCCCGCCAGTACGACAGGAGCTTCCAGCAGAGCTGCAATGCGGTGAGGGTCTTGCCCGAGCCCGTGGCCATCAGCAGCAGCACACGAGGCTCGCCGGCGAGGATGGCACGCAGGACGCGGTTGATTGCGACCACCTGGTAGTAACGCAACTGTCGTATGGATCCGTCGGCGTTCGTCAAGGTCTGCGAGAGGGGCTGGGAGAGCGCCGACCGCGCCTCATCGTCCAAGTGGTGGTGGCGGGCGTACCGGTCCCACAGCTCGGGCGGGGTCGGGAAAGCGTCCAGCTGCCGCTCGGTCCCCGTCGACAGGTCCCGCTCGATGATGGAGTGACCGTCCGAGGCGATCGCTGTCGGGAGGTCGAGGGCGACGGCGTACTCGATGGCTTGCTGGAGACCCTGTCCGGGGCTCGAGTACTCGCGCTTCGCCTCCACCACGCCAACGGGCAGGCCGGGCACGATCTCAAGCAGGTAGTCGACCCGGCCATCGCCACCGAGGGTGGTGTTGGTGGCAAGGTCCGAGCGGACCATGTACTCGGTGCGGAAGCTGTCCGCCCAGCCGGACTCCACCAATCTCGGAACGACGAACTCGCGGCAGGTGTCCCGCTCGTTTCGCCCCGTCATGCTCAAAGGCTAAGGGGACGCGCAGTGGGGCCGCCGGAACTTGGCGTCCAAGAGCGCCGGAACGCAGCGCGGAAGCACGCGCGCTGTCGGAGGCCTGTGGAACTCTTGCGGCGTGAGCGACAGAGAAACGATGACGGTGTGGGAACTCCTCCGGGATTACGCCGCGACCCAGTCCGGGGCCTTCACTTCGCAAGAGGCGCTCTCGTGGTTTCGCCGCCACGCCCCCGACAAGGCCAACGAGCGGACCATTCGCACTCACATCCGCGGCGCATCTTGGAACGTGGATAACCGCTCCCAGTTCTCGTCCAAGGAGCCGTTCCTGACCAAGCTCGACCGAGGTCTGTTCCGGCGAGCGCGCCCCGAGGAGATCGAAGGCTGGCGAGCAGATGTCCCCGCTCCGGCGGTTACACCGCTGCCGTCGTTCCCAGCAGAGGGGGAGCCGGCGTCGGAGTGGCACACGGAGGAGAACACCCAGCGCCTTCTCGTTGAATGGCTCGCTGGTGAGGGATGGACCATCGTCCGAACGGCGAACACGGCGACGCGCGAGCACGGCCTCGATGTCATTGCCGAGCGCGACGGTCAGCGCCTCGGGGTTGAGGTGAAGGGCTACCCGTCTCGCTTCTATGTCGCCGGTCCGAAGAAGGGCCAGGTGAAGACCAGCACACCCAAGGAGCAGGCGAAGAAGTGGTACGCGCGCGCGCTGGTGCCGGCCATGCGCCTTCGGACGCAAGAGCCCGACTCGATGTCGGTGATGTGCTTCCCCGACTTCCCTGTGTACCGGGAGCTGCACGCGGACACAGCGGTGTCGTTGCGCGCAGCGGCCATCGACGTCTGGGTGGTCTCCCAGGATGGCGGAGTCGTGCGCCTGGGCTAGTCCTCGCTGCGCAGAGCGGCTCGACGGATCCTGCGCGGCCGACGCTCTCTGGATGAGAACGTCATGCCAGCCCACCTGGCATGGGTCGGTCGTCCCGCTACCGGCGGGCGCTAGTCGACTGGTTGGGCTGACGACTCTTGCGCTATGAGACTACGTACGCTGTAGCAAGGATCGGCGCTGAGTATCTCCCGGACGGCGGACCTGGCCAGTTCCAGGCCCTGGTCGGTCTCCTCCGCAGCCTGTGCGACCTCTGAGAGCGCCGTCGCCAGCGCACGGCGCACTCGCACATCAGGGTCGACGGCGAGGCGCCCGCCAACCGGCGCAGGACGGGTTGTCTTCACCCACTGAAGGGCAGCGAGCGAGCGAAGCGCCCATCCTTGACCGCTCAGGAAACCGACGTCCGCGGCCAGTGCCTCTCCAAGTCGCTGGAAAGCACGTGTCACCCAGTACTCGTTCACGCTCTCGTCGCCCACAAGCGCCAGAACCGAGTCTCGGACCATTGCCTGTTCCTCTGGCGATTTTGCGAGCGTGGCAGCCAGGTGGGCAGACTGGGCGCGCGCGTCCTGAGTGCGTCCCATGCGCATTGCGCCCAGCGGGTGGGAGAACTGCTCGTTCATCGCGTCAGCCAGCGATGCCGACGGTTGCGAGACCAGGGTTAGCGCCCGCCCCAGAAACGCCGCTCGGACATCGTCGGCCAGGCCATCTACAAGGTTCGAGGCCGCCACGAGATACGAGGCTCGTTCAGTGCTCCCTACACGAGGATGGTCTGCGCGCTCGAGAAGTTGATCAATCGCCGCGCTCCGCTCCGGCGCTCCCTGCCCCATGGCCACGACCGAGTCCGCGACTGCCTGACCCCCGCCGCCGCCGCTCCAGACACCTTCGACGTGCTTCAGGGGGCGCACCAGACGCTCTAATGCCTGGGCTGCCTCGAGCGGATCCACCGCTGTGGGCTCCTGGCTGGCCATCAGCTCTCGCGCCCAGGCATTGCTATCGGCGCGCAGCGGCTCGAGGAAGGGACGCGCTTCCTCGAAGAAGACAGTCACGGGGCGCAACGTCGTGGCGTTGCGTGATCCGTCGGCCCTGGCGAGCAATGCCACCAAGTGCTCCAGAGCCCGAGCCCTCAACGCCGGCTGAGTCGAGGCGATGCCCGCAACGGCGAGCGCCTCGCTGTCGTCGTGGTAACGGTAGTGACCAGGGTCGATGTCGCCCTGGGTTTCGAAGAACTTCAGCGCGGTCTCTGCTTGCGACTGGTTGAGCCTCGCTGCGAGTCCAGCCAGCGCGTTGACCGCGCCGAGGAAGCGCGAGCCCGCAAAGCCGATCAGATCTACGAGTGTTCCCGCGCGCGCGTTCTCAAGGACAGCGAGCGCTGGTGCCACGACGTCATCGACCTTCTCGTCAGGAACCAGATCCGCCTGGCTCGCGATCAGCCGATAGGCCGTACCAGCGATCCAGTAACTCGTCGCCGACAAGTCCTCGATGACATCGAGGAAGACCTTGTTGTTGGATTCTGCGAGTGCCTCAATGGCCTTGATCTCACCTGCCCTGACGAGGTGGTGAGCCGCGAGCCCGGGCTCCTCCGAGGCGCCGAGGATGTCGGCCAGGAGTCGACGAGCCCGACGCTCACCCTCCCAGTCGCTCAGGGTGATGGCATCTCGGAGTGCACGCTGCGCTGCGATTGCGGCCGCCCTGAGACCACCATCTGACCGCCGTGCGTAGGCGTACTCGAGAGCGTCCTCGTCGCGAGTCAGCACCGTCTGGGCCGGCCCGCGGGCCTTCAACGATGCCTGCAGCGGGAGGAGCTCGTCACTGGTGAACGGGTTCCATCTGATGCGGAATGCTCGGCGGCTGAAGGTCCAGTTGGCAGCGTCTGTCCAGCGCTGCGCCAGGCAGGCTGCGCCAGCGGCCTCGTCCCACGCTGCGTCTGCTTCCTGGAACCGATGATGCAGAGCCAGATGCCGGGCGTAGCGCGCGTTCACCAGGCCAGCCAGGTCATGTCCTTGGCGGGCAACACGGGCATCGCCGAGCACCTGCACCCAGTCGCCCGTGCCCTCCGCCGCGAGTATCTGAAGGCAGACGCGCAATTTCGGCTCGATGACCTCAGCAGCGGCCGACAGCAGACTCTGCGCGTTCTCTGACAGCCAGTCGAAGCGGTCGGCGGCCAGCGCCGTCTCCCCGGCGAGGATCAGGAGCCGAGCATTGTCAGACGCATGGGCGCCGGGAGTGTCCTCGACCCGTGGTAGCGATGCCGCGGGATTGGCCGCCAGACGCAGCGCCGAGTCGGCGCACTCGAGAAGACGCGCCGCCGTAGGATCACTCGTCTGCTGGGCGATCCTCTCAAGATCGCTCCGCGCGCGTTGAGCCTGCCCCATCAGCCCCTGGTCGATCGCCACCCAGAAGTCGTCGAGTCGTCTCCGAGACGCTTCGACACCTCGGTCGAGCGCCAGCAGCAGCGACGTCCGACGACCCTCGTGCTGCGCCGCGTGGGCGTCAAAGCCCCCTTCGGACAGAGCCCGTTGGGCCTGTCCCAGCATCTCGAGGGCTGCGGATGCCTGCCCCTCGCCCTCGAGGCGCTCGACCTCCGCCAGGAGTTCACCAGCGCCCGTCGTGACCTCAGGGGTCCGGGCCAACGCCTGCTGAACAGCGACCGCATTCTGGGGCGGAACCTTCTGAGCATCGATCGTGAACGGCGTGCAGAAGCGCTCTGCGATGTCCAGTCCGAAGTACTCGATGACGATCAAGGGCGCGTTCTTGAGCCTCATCGAGAGCTCGCGCTGGTCCCAGAGCTCCAGCCTGACAGGCAGCATCTCTGCGCGCAGTTTGGCGAGCATCTTCAGGGACCGGTCTGAGCGCACCTCGCGGCTGACGCCGATGATGAAGGTGGAGACATCGAAGGGGTGCGTCGAGTCGCGGAACTTGTTGACCGCAGCCTCGATCTTCTTGGGTCCGAACTGCTTTAGCCGCTTGCTTTGCAGAGCGACACCAGAGCCATCAACGGCTTGGGCAATGACGTCGAGACCCAGTTGCTCCTGCCCCGGCGTGCCGTACATCTGGGGATCGCGAAGGCCGAGAACGTCGCGCATCAACCGCCACTGGATGCTCTCGAAGTCCGGCCACGGGAGCACGTCAAGCGGGAGGAGCTCCATGAGCGCCCGATGGGGCACAGCAGGCGGCGGCCCGGGAGGGCGGTGCAGCGGCGAGTCGAGGCTCGGACGGTGCCACGAATCCTGACCCGGCACTACTCACACCTCGCTAGGCATCTGACGGCGGCATACAAGCTGGGCAGGTGCGACGTACCTCGCTCGATCTTGGCGCGACCATCCCGTCCTCCGCCCCGAGCCTACGTGGCACAGCCGGTGGGTGCTGCGACGATCGAGAAGGCCGAGCAGGTCGCCCGGGGCTGTTCGACGCCGCCCTCGCCGGAGGGCTCTCGACAGCCACCGGTCCGCAAACAGTCTCGGGACCGTTGGACGTCGTCGGCGATCAACCCCCGAAACCCCGCGAGATCGTTCCGAACGCGTTCCCCCAGGTCAGACCGTGTTCGCTTCAACGTCTAGCGTCGGCGGCATTCGCCCAGCTCAGATGCCCTTCCCCGGCTGTTGTCAACGGTGATCGAAGGTAGTCGACGTACCCGGTTCTCGTTCCGCTCAACGTCTGGACCTCGCCCACCGCGCGCCAGCCCCGCGACCGGGGTCGGACGAGTCGACCACGATGTCAGGCCGGACCTCCTCACCGAGACGACGGAGGAGCTCCTGACGCTTGGCCGCGTGACGGCGCTTCCAGTCGTCGGCCGGCTCGCTGCGCAGTGACGCGAGCTCGTCGTTCCACGCCATCGCGTCGTCGAAGAGCTCACGCGAGATGCCGATCCAGCGGTGCAGCTCGTCGAAGTCGTCGCTGAGGTGTCCCTCGTCGTCCCAGAACGGGCCCGCGTGCCCGTGCTCGCGCAGCTGCACGGTGCGGATCACCGGGTCCTCGTCGTCAGGGGGCTGGGCTCCCAGCGGGGCGTAGGCGAACCAGCCTGCGCCGCCGTTCTCGCCCTCGAGCGGGATCGACCCGTCCGCGTCCTGCTCGCTCATGTCACGACTCTCCCAGAACACGGCATGACGGTGGGCGGGATCGGCCGACCCGGGGCCGGCTCGCCATACTGGCGCGCATGACACGTCGATCCGTCCTGGTCACCGGTGCTGCGGCCGGCATCGGCCGCGCCGTCGCCCGCCGCTTCGCTGCCGAGGGCTGGCTGGTCGGGGCGTACGACGTCGACGAGCCGGGCCTCGCCTCGCTCGCCGCAGAGCTGGGCGACAGCGTGGTGACCGGTCGGCTCGACGTGCGCGACGCCGACCAGTGGCGCGCCGCGCTGGCGACGCTGACCGCGCACACCGGCGGCACCCTCGACGCGCTGGTCAACAACGCCGGTGTCCTCGAGGCCGGCCGCTTCGCCGACATCCCGCTCGAGGCCCAGCAGCGCGAGGTCGAGATCAACGTGACCGGCGTGGTCAACGGCTGCCACACCGCGCACCCCTACCTGGCCGCGACACCGGGCGCGCACGTGGTCAACCTGGCCTCGGCCTCGGCGATCTACGGCCAGCCCGAGCTGGCGACCTACTCGGCCACCAAGTTCGCGGTGCGCGGGCTGACCGAGGCGCTCGACCTCGAGTGGGCCGCCGACGACATCACGGTGCGCGCGCTGTGGCCGCTGTTCGTGCAGACCGCGATGACGCAGGGCGTCGACACCGCCTCGACGCGCTCGCTGGGCATCAAGCTCACCGCCGACGACGTCGCCGACGAGGTGCTGGCCGCGGTCAAGCCCGGCCGGCGCCCGAGCGCCCACCGCGCGGTCGGCCGCCAGGCCCGGTTGATGCTGGCCTCGGCCGGCGTGACGCCGAGCTGGTTGCTGCGCGCGGTGAACCGTCGCATCAACCAGCCCTGAGCCGGCGCCCGGTCAGGGGTGGGCAGAGGCCTGGTCGTCGGGCCGGCTGCCGGTGCCGGGCACCCAGCGCGTGAGCACGGCGTCGAGGCCGCTGGGGTCGAAGGGCTTGGACAGGTAGTCGTCCATGCCAGCGGCCAGGCACCGCTCCCGGTCGCCCATGACCGCGCTGGCGGTCATGGCGATGACGGGGGTGCGGGGCCCGTCGCCCTCGCGGGCGCGCAGCTCGCGAGTCGCGTCGTAGCCGTCGAGGACCGGCATCTGGCAGTCCATCAGCACCGCGTCGTAGCGCCGTCGGGCCAGCGCGTCGAGGGCTTCGCGCCCGTTGCCGGCGATGTCGATGGTGAAGCCGAGACGGCGGGTGATCCCGGTGGCGACCATCTGGTTGGTCTCGTCGTCCTCGACGACGAGGAGGTGCCCTCGGTGGGCGGGACGCGGTCTGGCGCCGCCGCGAGCAGACGGTGCGTCGGCCGGATCGGCCAGGGCCTCGCTGAGCGCCGCCCGCAGGTCGTGCAGCCGCACCGGCTTGGTCAGGCGCGCCACGATGCCGGCCCGGAGGGCCTGCTCGGCAGAGATGTCAGGGCCGGAGGTGAGCAGCACCATCCGCACCCCGGCCAGCTGGGGGTCCTGGGAGATCGTGGCCGCCAGCTCGAGGCCGTCCATCTCGGGCATGCACATGTCGAGGACCGCCAAGGGGTAGGGCCGGCCCTGCGCCTTCGCGTCCCGCAGCGCGGCCAGCGCCTCGTGACCGTTGGTCACCGCCAGTGACCGCATGCCCCACGCCTCGACCTGCTCGCAGAGCACCAGCCGGTTCGTGGCGTTGTCGTCCACGACGAGCACGGAGGTGCCGGCCAGACCGGGGTCGGGCGGTCGGGGGACCGGTGCGTGAGCCAGGGTCAGGGGCACGCTGCACCAGAACGTGCTGCCGACGCCCGCGGTGCTGGTGACCCCCATGGTGCCGCCCATGGCGCGCACCAGCCGGTCGGCGATGGCCAGGCCCAGCCCGGTGCCCCCGTAGCGGCGGGTCGTGGAGGAGTCGGCCTGGGAGAAGGGCTCGAAGACCCGGGGCAGCGCGTCGTCGTCGATGCCGACGCCGGTGTCGCTGACCTCGAGCCGCACCAGCACACGGTCGTCGGTGCGGGACTCGAGGTGGGCCGAGACCACCACCTCTCCCTCGTGGGTGAACTTGACGGCGTTGGCCGCGAGGTTGAGCAGCACCTGCCGCAGCCGGGCCGGGTCGCCGTGCAGGTGCGGCGGCAGCTGGGGGGAGCAGTAGGCCAGCAGCTCGAGGCCCCCCTCGCGGGCTCGGTCCCACACCACGCTCGCGACCTCCTCCAGGACCTGGACGAGGTCGAAGTCGATCTCCTCGAGGTCCAGGTGGCCGGCCTCGACCTTCGAGAAGTCGAGGATGTCGTTGATGACGGCCAGCAGTGCGTCGCCGGCCGCGTGGACCCCGTCGACGTAGGTGCGCTGACGAGCGTCGAGCTCGGTGTCGCGCAGCAGGCTCGTCAGCCCGATGACCCCGTTCATGGGGGTGCGGATCTCGTGGCTCATGGTCGCCAGGAAGGCCGACTTGGCGCGCGATCCCTCGAGCGCGGCGTCGCGCGCCCTCTCCACCTCGGCCTCGGCGCGCTTGGCGGGGGAGATGTCGGAGAACGCGGCCACCACGCCCGCGACGTCCGCGTCGTGGAGGAGGTTGACCAGGCGGACCCCCAGCCAGTGCCCGTCGTGCCCGGCCACCTCGACCTCCGCGTGCACCGCGATGCCGGGCGTGGCCAGTGCGGCGTCGAAGGCCGGGCCCAGGGGGTGTGGGCCGCGCGTGCCCACCAGGTCGCGCCAGTGCGCACCCGCCCGAGCGCCGGCCGGGCCCGGCAGCAACCGGGCGAGGTCGGGTGCGTCGTCGCGCAGGCGACCCTCGGCGTCCAGCACGACCACCGCGTCGGAGCTGTTGGCGCTCAGCCTCGCGTAGCGCCGCTGCTCGCGGGCGGCAGCGGTCCTGGCGGCCCGCTCCGACTGCAGGAGCCGAGCGGCCCGCGCCCAGGCCAGGGCGATGAGGACGGCCATGGCGACGTAGATCGGTGCCGTGCTCCCACCGTCGTGCTGGCGGTGCTCGTGCAGGTCGACGAGCAGGGGCACGGTCAGCGGCAGGACGGCGAGGACGAGCTTGGCGCTGGCCCGCGCGCCGGTGAGGTCGCCGGCCTCGGCGACGCGCGCCCTCCCGGGGCGCCACCAGCGCAGCGACAGGGCCAGCAGGAGCGAACCGAGGATCCACCCGGCGTCGAGGAGAGGCGTGACGCTGTCGCTGGAGGCGAGGAGCAGGTAGCCGAGGTCGGAGAGGAGCCAGCAGCCGACGCCCAGCGCGAACACGACCCCCACCCGGGACCGCCCGTGCGGGCTGACGAGGACCCGGAGGACCAGCGCCAGCAGGATCGCGTCGGCCACCGGGTAGGCCGACCAGACGGCGCGCACCGCGGGCGACACGGACTCGTCGCCGACGATCGTCTCGATGGACAGGCTCCACAGCACCAGCAGGCTGACGGTCACGACCGTCAGCGCGTCGATGATGCTGTCGGGCCGGGTCCTGGAGTCGTGCGGCACGACGCTCACGAGCACCAGGGCGGCACCCAGCAGCAGGTAGCCGGCCGCGTACGCGACGTCGGCCACCGACGCGTCCGGGGCGCCGCCGTTCCACGAGATCAGCAGCCACAGCAGGTCGCCCAGGGCGGAGGCGGTCACGCCGCCCGCCACCAGTCGGCCGAGGAGCCTGCGCTGCGGCTCGAGCCGCCTCGCGGCCCACCACGCCAGCACTGCGGGCAGGCTGACCCCCAGGAGGTAGGTCGCGTCCCCGAGGCGACCGACCGGCGAGAAGAGGTGCACCACCAGGAGGAGGACGACGGCGGTGGCGACCAGCGCCTCGGCTCGCGGTGGGCGGTGCAGACCGCGCCCTCGTGGCGTTGCCGCGGGCGCGCCGCGCGGCGCAGCGTCGCTGGTGGAGGAGTGCGGCATCGGTGCTCCGTGACAGGTGGGGGGTGGTGCTGCGTGGGCTCCCTTGATACCCCAGGTGAGGCCGGGGGCACCCATCTTCCCCGGAGTTTTTGGCCGGAGAGGTGGCGGCCCGGGCAGGGGGCGCGACGCTCGCGCCCGCGATGAACGACGACGACCACTGTCGGCGTAGGTTCGCCGGTGACGTGCCACGCAGCCTTGGGAGGGGCCTGACGATGCTCGACGACAGGACTGCGACATGACCAGGCGGCCCCGGGAGCACCGGGTCGACCCGGTCGACGCGATCTGGCTGGGCATGGACCGGCCGCAGAACCTGATGGTCATCGAGGCGCTGATGTTCCTCGACGGGCCGCTCGACCGCGCCCGCTTCGACCACGTGGTGCGCAGCCGCCTGCTCGACGTCTACCCGGTCTTCTCGCGCCGGCCGGTGCCCGGCCGCGGCCGGTTCGGCGCGCGACGGGCCCGCTGGCGCGACGTACCCGACCTCGACCTCGACCAGCACGTGCACGAGGTGCACCTCGACGCCCCCGGCGACGACGCGGCGCTGCAGGCCTACGTCAGCGGCTTCCTCGGTACGCCGCTGCCGCGGGACCGGCCGTTGTGGGACATCCACCTGGTCCAGGGCCTGCGTGAGGGGTCGGCGGTCTACGTGCGGCTGCACCACGCGCTGGCCGACGGGATCGCGCTGACCCAGGTGCTGCTCTCGCTGACCGACGAGACGCCCGAGGCCGACCGCGACGGCACGCACGCCCCGCCGCAGCCGCACCACGCGCTGGCCGACGTGGTGCAGGCCGCGCGCCGCGCAGCGCCGGAGGTCCCCAAGATGCTGCGCCCCGAGCGGGTGCGCCGCGGGCTGCTGGAGGGGCTGCGGATCGGTGTCAGCGGGGTCGCGGCGCTGCGCAAGCTGCTGCTGACCTCCAACCCCGACACCGCCCTGTCGGGCGCGGCGGGGGCCCACAAGGCCGCCGTCTGGTCGGAGCCGATCGACCTCGAGGTCGTCAAGCAGGTCGCCCGCGCGACCGGCGCCACCGTCAACGACGTGCTGGTCGCGGCGCTCGCCGGGGCGCTGGAGCACTACCAGCTCGACCACGACGGCCGCTCGGTCGACATCCCGACGATGATCCCGGTCAACCTGCGCCCGATGCACCTGCCGCTGCCCCGCGAGCTCGGCAACCGGTTCGCCCTGGTGCTGCTGATGCTGCCCTCGGGGCGCCTCGACGCCGCCGACCGGCTGGCGGAGACCAAGCGGCGCATGGACGTCATCAAGCGCTCCCCGGAGCCGGTGATCACCTTCGCGCTGATCCAGGGGATCGGGCGCCTGGGGTCGCGGCTGAGCCGGGCGCTGGTGACGTTCTTCGCCGGGAAGGCCGGCGGCGTGACCACCAACGTGCCGGGCCCGCGCGAGGCGCGCTACCTGGCCGGCACCCGCATCGGGAGCCTGCTGGGCTGGGTGCCCGGCTCGGGCGAGCAGACCGTCGGCACCTGCATCTTCACCTACGCCGGCACCGTGCGCGTGGGCTTCAAGGTCGACACCCGCGTGGTGCCCGACCCGGAGACGATCCTCGACGCCTTCCACGCCGAGCTCGACGAGCTGGCGCGCACCGGGAGCCGCTGAGGCCCGCCCTCAGCCCTCTGCGAGGCGCGCCAGCATCTCGGCCTGCGGCACCACCGGCCGCACGTCGCCGCGCGAGCCGACCCAGCCGACGTCGGGCTCGAGGCGGCGTACGACGCGCGCGGGGTTGCCGGCGACGACCGCGTGGTCCTCGACCACACCGCGCACCACCGAGCCGGCCGCGACCACGACGTTGCGTCCGATGCGCGCGCCGGGCATCACCATCGCGCCGTGGCCCAGCCACGACCCCGCACCGATCACGACCGGGTCGTGGGCGCCGAACTGCTTGCCCACCGGCATCGTCGGGTCCTGGTAGCCGTGGCTGGTGTCGGTGACGAAGACGCCCTGCCCGCAGAAGACCCCGTCGCCGATCTCGATCGACTCGTGGGCGGTGAAGGAGCTGCGCGCCCCGATGGCGCACCGGTCGCCGATCACCAGGCCGCGCGGCGGTGCGGTGGGGTCGCCGACGCCGTACCCGACCGAGAGGGTCACCTGGCGCCCGACCAGGGTGTCCTCGCCGATGTGGATCGAGGCGGGGTTGAGGATCGTGGCGGGGGCGAAGCCGATGCTGCTGCCGCGCCCCAGGGAGCCGAAGGCCGCGGCCGAGGTGGTGCCGGGCACGATCTCGCCGAGACCGTCGAGGTAGCGCCAGGCCGCGTGCAGGCCACGGTGCAGGCCACGGTGCAGGCCACGGTGCAGGCCACGGTGGAGCAGGCCGCTGAGGGGGGTCACGGCCGTGACTGTAGTGGCTGCGCACCGTCCCCGGGGCGGCCTACGCTGCCGGGCATGGCCACCGACTCCTCGTCACCGCACCGGCTCAGCGCCGAGCAGGCGCGCCGGGTCGCGGTGCGGGCCCAGCTGCTCGACGCGCCGGCGCGGCGACGAGGGCTCGACGTGCTGGAGGTGGTGCGGGCGCTGACGATGGTGCAGGTCGACCTGACCGCGCGGGTCGCCCCGAGCGCCGAGCTGGTGCTGTGGAGCCGGCTGGGCGGGGGCCTCGACCGCGACGAGCTGCCCGCGCGCTGCGAGGACCAGCGTCTCGTGGAGATCTCGATGCGCCTGCTCCACCACGACGACGTCGCGCTGCACCGCGCCGAGATGGCGGTCTGGCCCGACCCGGCGCTGCACGACCCCTACGAGCACGCCGCCTGGGAGTGGGCGCTCGACAACGGCGGCTGCCGCGCCGACGTGCTCGAGCGGCTGCGCGCCGACGGACCGCTGCCGGCGACCGCGCTGCCCGACACCTGCGTGCGGCCGTGGGGCTCCTCGGGCTGGAGCAACGGCAAGAACGTCGACAAGCTGCTGCAGGTGCTCGCGACCCGCGGCGAGGTCGCGGTGGCCGGGCGCGAGGGCCGCACCCGGCTGTGGGACCTCGCCGAGCGCGTCTACACCGACGACCCGCTGCCGCCGGTCGAGGTGGCCCTGCACGAGCGCGGCATACGCCGCCTGGCCGCGCTGGGCGTGGCCCGCGCCAGGTCGGCGAAGGTGCCGGGCCCCGACCCCGACCACGTCGGCGAGGTGGGGGAGCCGGCCGTGGTCGAGGGGGTGCGCGGGCGGTGGCGGGTCGATCCCGCCCAGCTGGCGGCGCTCGAGGAGCCGTTCGAGCCCCGGGTGGCGCTGCTCTCGCCGCTCGACCGGCTGGTCTTCGACCGCAAGCGGATGGTCGAGCTGTTCGCCTTCGACTACCAGCTGGAGATGTACAAGCCCCAGGCCCAGCGGCGCTGGGGCTACTACGCGCTGCCGGTGCTGGTCGGCGACCGGCTGCTCGGCAAGGTCGACGCCACCGCCGACCGGCGCGCCGGGGCGCTGGTGGTGCACGCGGTGCACGAGGACGAGCCGTTCGGCGCCGAGACCCGGGCCGCGGTGCGCTCCGAGATCGAGGACCTGGCGGGGTGGCTGGGGCTCGAGCCGGTGCTGCCGGGGTGAGGCGCCGGAGCGTCGTCACCCGTTCGCTTGCGTGGATCGAGCCCGGAGCGGGTATGCAGGACAGGTCGGGCCCCGAACGGGGCCGGGCGCAGTCGTCGGAGGGGGAGTGATGGCACCGCAGCTGATCGCCGGGCGCTACCGCGTGGAGCGCGAGCTGGGCCGGGGCGGGATGGGCGCGGTGTGGTTGTGCCGCGACGAGATGCTGGGTCGCGAGGTCGCGGTCAAGCAGATCGGCGCGCTGCCCGGCGAGGCGGCCGACCTGGCGCGAGGGCTGCGCGAGGCGCGCAGCTCGGCGGCGCTGCAGCACCCCAACGTCGTCTCGGTCTTCGACGCCGTCGACGAGGGCGAGACCATCTGGCTGGTGATGGAGTACGTGCCCTCGCGCACGCTCTCGCAGCTGGCGCGTGAGGAGGGACCGCTCGACCCGCGCCGTGCCGCGGCCATCGGCGCGCAGGTCGCCGACGGGCTGGCGCTGGCCCACGAGCGCGGCACCGTGCACCGCGACGTCAAGCCCGGCAACGTGCTGGTCGCCGAGGGCGACCACGCCAAGATCTCCGACTTCGGCATCGCCCGCAGCAACGCCGCCGACGAGCACCGCACCCAGACCGGGCTGCTGACCGGCACCCCCGCCTACTTCTCGCCCGAGCTGGCCCGCGGCGCCGAGTCGTCGCCCGCTTCCGACGTGTGGGCGCTCGGCGCCACGCTGTACGCCGCCGTCGAGGGCCGCCAGCCCTACGCACCCCGCGAGAACGCGATCGCCACCCTGGCCGCGATCGCCCAGGAGAGCCCCGACCCGCCCCGGCGCGCCGGTGCCCTGGCCGGCGTGATCGGGCACATGCTCGACCCCGACCCCGAGGTGCGCTGGTCGATGGCCCAGGTGGCGCGCGAGCTGCACGACGTGGCCGCCGGCGGGGCCGGGGTGCAGGACACGCGGGCCGACGACGACGGCGCGGCGACCCAGGTCTTCCCCGCCCCCGTCCCCGCCGCAGCACCTGCCGCGGCGGCCGCGGCCTCGTCTCCTGCGCCCGAGCCCGAGCCCGAGCCCGAGCCCGAGCCGGAGCCCGTGCCGGCCCCGGCGCCCGAGCCGGGCCGCGAGCGGCAGCGGCGTACGACGGCGGGCTGGTGGGTGGCCGCGGTGATCGTGGTGCTGGTGCTGGCCATCGGCGGCCTCGCGCTGCTGGCCACCACCGGTGACGACGACGGCGCCCCGAGCGCCGACGAGACCACCTCGGCCCCCTCCGGTTCGCCCGAGCCGACCGAGGAGAACGAGCCCACCGAGGAGACCTCGGAGCCGACGCAGGAGGCCACGGAACCCACCGAGGAGCCCGAGGACACCGAGCCCACCCAGGGTGCCAGCGGCGGAGAGGCGGTCGGGCTCGTCGAGGACTACTACGCGGTGCTGCCCGGCGACCGCGACGCCGGCTGGGCGACGCTCAGCCCGTCGCTGCAGGAGCAGATCGGGCGCGACAGCTACGACGGGTTCTGGTCGGGGATCTCGAGAGTCGAGATCGTCGCGGTGCAGGACGTGGGCGGCGGGAGCGTCGACGTCACCCTCACCTACGACGGCGGTTCGCGCGAGACCCGCCGCATCGACGTGGGCCGGGTCGGCGGCGAGCTGCGCATCGTGGGCGACCGGGTCGTCTGAGCCGTCCGCGGCACCCTCCGCACCAGCGTCCGCACCAGGGGGGTGAGTCGGCATGACCCGCCCGCGGAGTGGGTAGGAGCCCAGGCAGCACACACCGTCGCCGGCGCTCGCGCCGGCAAGGAGGGAGACACCATGATCGGCAGCATCTTGTCCAAGGTCCTCGGTCGAGGCGGAGGCGGCGCCCGCACGGGCGGTGCCGGCATGACCGGAGGCAGCATGGGTGGCGGCGCGACCCGCGGAGGCGGCACCGACGCCGCCATCGGCAAGGGCGTGCGCGGCATCCTCAGCCGCTTCACCCGCCGCTGACCCGGCACCGGAACCACCCGCAGGACCGACCCGCAGTGACGGAGCGACCACCGCTGGGCGTGCGCGCGCTGGACAGGCTCTTCCGCGCCGCGCCCGCGATGTCGGTCGCCCGGATGAGCGAGGAGAGGTTGCGCCGGGTCCAGGGGACCACCATCCCCTCCCGAGGCCCGGCCAACCTCCTCCTCGGTCGCCCCCGGCGCGGCGTGCGGATCAGCACCTGCACCTTCCCCACCTCCCACGGCGAGCTGCCGCTGCGCCTCTACGTGCCGCAGCGCCCGGCGCCGACGCCGCGCCCGGTGGTGCTGCACCTGCACGGCGGGGGCTTCGTCCTCGGCAGCGCCCGGCAGGGCGACTGGCTGTGCAGCGCCGTCGCCGACGAGCTCGACGCCGTCGTGGTGGCCGTCGACTACCGGCTGGCCCCCACCCACCGCTTCCCCGCCGCGCTCGAGGACTGCTACGAGGCGCTGCTGTGGACCGCCCAGCACGCCGCCGCCCTCGGCGCCGACCCGGAGCGCCTGGGGCTGATGGGCGACAGCGCCGGCGGCAACCTGGCCGCCGTGCTGGCGCTGCGCGCGCGTGACGAGGGCGGGCCGCAGGTGCGGCACCAGGCGCTGCTCTACCCCGCGACCGACCTGACCGAGTCGCTGCGCGAGCACGCGTCGTACGTCGGCAACCGCGGGATCGTGCTCAGCAACGACGACCTCGAGATCTTCTACGGCCACTACCTGCCCGAGGGCGTCGACCCGACCGACTGGCGGCTCTCGCCGGTGCTGGCGCGCGACCTGTCGGGCCTGCCGCCGGCCGTGGTGGTGGTCGCCGGGCTCGACCCGCTGCACGACAGCGGGGTGCGCTACGCCGAGGCGCTGGTCTCGGCCGGCACGCCGGCGCGGGTGGAGGAGTTCCACCTGATGCCGCACGGCTTCCTGAGCTTCCCGTACCTGGCTCGCAGCGCCCGGGCCGCGGCCGCCGCGGTGGTGGACGACCAGCGCCGGCACCTGGGCGAGGCGCCCCCGCTCAGTGGGCGCCGGTGAGGTTCAGGCCCACGACGCCCACCACGATCATGCCCAGCGAGACCGCGCGCAGCCAGCCGAGCGGCTCACTGAGGAAGACGACCCCGACGGCCGCGACCAGGGCGGTGCCGAGGCCGGCCCACACGGCGTACGCCACCGAGATCGGCATCGTGCGCACCACGAGCGAGAGCAGGAACGCCGCGCAGACGTAGCCGCTCGCCGCCGCGATGGTCCACCCCGGCCGGGTGAATCCCTCGGTGCGCGGTAGCAGGGCGGTCGAGACGACCTCGACCAGGATGGCGAGGGTCAGGAGCAGGGCGGGCATCGAACGAGTGTAGCGATCGCTACAATAGTCGGATGCCACGCCGCGAGGAGCTGCTCGACGAGGTCACCGACCACGTCCTCGAGCACGGGTTGATCGGGCTGACGCTGCGCCCGCTCGCGGCCGCGATCGGCACCAGCGACCGGATGCTGATCTACCACTTCGAGAACCGCGACGCGCTGGTCTCGGCGGTGGTGCAGCGGGTCAACGAGCGCGCCGTGGCCGCCCTCGAGGCGCTGCCCGCGCGGCGCACCGTGCGTGCGGGCGTGCACGGGCTGTGGGAGTCCTTCGGCGCCACCCCGCTGGGCGGCTGCCTGACGATCTACCTGCAGGCCGCCGCCACCGGGCTGCTCGGCGAGGAGCCCTACCGCAGCGACGTGCAGGCCAGCAACGAGCAGTGGGCCGCCGCCCTGCGTGAGTACTTCGTGCGCTGCGGCGCCCCGCCGCGCCGCGCCCGCCGCGTGGTGCGCCTGGTCGACGCCTCCCTGCTCGGCCTGCACGTCGACCTGGCCACCGAGTCCTCCGACCAGCTCGCCGGGGTGGTCGACGACCTGGCCCGGGCCGCGCAGGGACTGGCCCACCCGGACGGACTGTGAGATCGGTCGCCGCTGCACTTTTACACCCCTGAAACGTCGGTGCCAGGCGCTGAAACGCAGCGTGGATACGTTGCGGCGACCTGAGACACCTTCCGAGAGGGCCCCACCATGTCGACACCCCTGCGCGCGCGTCCGGCTCCGTCCGGACGTGGCGCCTCCCGCCGTGGCGCTGCCGCGTCCGTCCTGTCCGCGACCCTGGTGCTGGCCCTCGCGGCCTGCGGCTCCGACGACGCCGCCACGGCCGGCGGCGAGGACGGCGACGCCTCGCACGGCGAGATCAACGTGCAGTACTCCTGGATCAAGAACGAGGAGTTCGCCGGGGAGTTCTACGCCGAGGAGAACGGCTACTACGACGAGGCCGGCTTCGACGCGGTCAACGGGATCTCGGGCCCCGACACCGGCGTCGCCAAGCTGCTGAGCGGCAGCGTGCAGGTGGCGCTGAGCGACGCGGCCTCGGTGGGAGCTGCCATCGCCGAGCAGGATGCGCCGCTGAAGATCATCGGCGCGACCTTCCAGAAGAACCCCTTCACCATCCTCTCCCTCAGCGACGGGGCCGACATCGCCACGCCCGAGGACCTCGTGGGCAAGACGATCGGTGTGCAGGACTCGAACGCGAGCGTCTTCGCCGCGATCCTCAACGCCAACGACATCGACCCCGCCGACGTGGAGGTCGTCCCGGTCGACTTCGACCCGACGCCGCTGATGAACGGCGAGGTCGACGGCTTCATGGCCTACCTCACCAACGAGGCGATCACGGTCGAGGAGGCCGGCTACGGGGTCACCAACCTGCCGTACGCCGACAACGGGGTGCCCTACGTCGCCGAGACCTTCACCGTCACCGAGCAGTACCTGGCGGAGAACCAGGACCTGCTCGTGGACTTCCTGACCGCCGAGGTGAAGGGGTGGACCGATGCGCTCACCGAGCCCACCGAGGCCACCGTCGAGCTGGTCTCGGACTACTACGACAAAGCGGCCTCCGAGAACGACGAGGGGCTGGAGGCCGTCTTCGGGGCGCTCGACCCGGTGAAGACCGCCAAGGGGCTGGCGGCACAGGAGGAGCTCGTCTCGACGGCCGACACGGAGGCGGAGGGGCTCTTCACCATCACCGAGGAGCTGCAGCAGCAGACCGTCGACTCCCTGGCCGCCGCCGGGTGGGAGGTCTCTGTCGAGGAGCTCTTCGACACCTCGCTCATCGACCGGGTCTACGAGGAGAACCCCGACCTCGTCGACTACCTGTCCTGACGATGGCCCGGCACCAGCACCAGGTCCGGGGCGGGACCGGCATCCAGGTCGACGGGCTGGCCAAGACCTTCAAGGGGGCCGGTGGTCGCGGCGTGGCCGCGCTGGAGGACGCCCACCTGCACACCGAGCAGGGTTCGTTCCTGGCCCTGCTCGGCCCCTCGGGGTGCGGCAAGTCGACCATCCTGCGCATCCTGGCCGGTCTCGAGGAGCCCACGGCCGGCTCGGCGCTCGTCGACGGGCGCACGCCTGAGGAGCTGCGCCGCGGCAGCCAGCTGGGCATCGCGTTCCAGGACCACGCCCTGCTGCCCTGGCGCAGCGTGCTGAAGAACATCGCGCTGCCCTTCGAGGTGGCCGGTCGACCCGTCGACAGGGCCTACGTCGAGGAGCTGGTCGACCTGGTCGGGCTGCGCGGCTTCGAGAAGGCCCGGCCCGCCCAGCTGTCCGGCGGCATGCGCCAGCGGGTCTCCATCGCCCGGGCGCTGGTGCTCAAGCCGTCCGTGCTGCTGCTCGACGAGCCGTTCGGGGCGCTGGACGACATGACCCGGCAGAACCTCAACCTCGAGCTGCTGCGGATCTGGACCGAGAAGCCGGCCACCACGCTGCTCGTCACCCACGGCATCGCCGAGGCGATCTTCCTCTCCGACCAGGTGGCCGTGATGAGCCCCCGGCCGGGCCGGGTCAAGGAGGTCATCGAGGTCGACCTGCCCCGACCGCGCACCCCGGAGATGATGCGCACCCCGGCCTTCCACGCCCTGGTCGACCGGGCCTCCGAGCTGCTGTTCGGTCTCGACGGACGCGCGGCGGCCGAGGCATGACCGGGCAGCGGCGGCTCCCCGGCTGGCTCGCCGCGCTCATCGGCACCGGCGTGCTGGTCGCCGCCTGGTGGCTCTTCTCGGTGAGCGTGTACACGCCCCAGCCGGGGACCGGCTACACGCCGGTCCCCACTCCGTGGGCGGTGCTCGCCCGGGTCGTCGAGGACGGGCCGCAGCCCTACTGGGGCCCCTTCCGTGTCACCATCACCGAGGCCGCGTGGGGCTTCGTCTGGGGCAACGGCCTGGCCCTCGCGCTGGCCGCGACAGTGCTGCTGGCCCCCAGGCTCGAGGTCGTCGTCGTCCAGGTGGCGGTCGTCAGCTACTGCCTGCCGCTGGTGGCGGTCGGTGGCATCTCGATCGTGGTGCTGGGCGGGGCCGACCGCCCGGGGGACACCTCCGACACCGCGGTCTTCCTCGCGGCGCTGGCAGTCTTCTTCACCACCGTGGTCGGGGCGTTGCTGGGGTTCAAGGCGGCCGACCACGCCAGCCTCGACGTGGTGCGGGTCTTCGGTGGCGGCCGCCTCGCCCAGCTGCGCAAGGTCCAGCTGGTGGCGGCGCTGCCGGCCATCCTCAACGCGCTGCAGATCGCCGTGCCCACCGCCTTCCTCGGCGCCGTGCTGGGGGAGTACATGGGCGCGACCGACCGCAGCGTGGGCATCACGCTGATCCGCCTGCAGGGCAACCTCGACTCCGAGCGTGTGTGGGCCGTCTTCCTGCTCTGCGCGCTCGTCGCCCTGCTCGGCTACGCCGTCCTCGGGCTGGTGGCCCGCCTGGTGACGCCCTGGGTCTCGGGGCGGGCGGCATGAGCGCCACGGCCTCGCTGGGCCGGGCGCTGCTCAACGCGGTGGCCACCGTGCTGATCGTGCTCGCGCTGTGGCAGGCGGTCATCAGCCTGACCAGCATCTCGCCGTACGTCGCCAAGGGGCCGGCGGACGTCTGGTCCTACCTGTTCGTCGACGACCCCGACGCGCGGGCCACGGCCGCCGCGCACCGTGCCGAGCTGTGGGCGCTGACCCGCACCTCCCTGGGCGACGCCGGCATCGGCTTCGTGGTCGGGATGATCACCGCGGTCGTGCTGGCGGTGCTGTTCACCTTGTCGAAGGCCGTGGAGGCGGGGGTGATGCCCGTGGCGCTGCTGCTGCGCAGCATCCCGCTGGTCTCGATCGCGCCGGTCATCATCCTGGTCACCGGTCGCGGCACCACCGCCTCGGTGGCGGTCATCGGCACCATCGTGGTGCTCTTCCCGGCGCTGGCCTCGGTGCTGTTCGGCCTGAGCAGGGCCAGCCGGGAGAGCCTGGACCTGGTGCGCGTCTACGGCGGCGGCAGCTTCGCGGCGTTGGCCAAGGTGGCCCTGCCCGGGGCACTGCCGTCGCTGTTCGCGGCCGCCCGGGTCTCCGTGCCGGGCGCGGTCACCGGGGCGCTGCTGGCCGAGTGGCTCTCCACGGGCCAGGGGGTGGGAGGTGCGATCCAGAAGTTCAACGCCTCGGCGCGCTTCGACGACCTGTGGGCCTCGGTCGCCATCATCACCGCGGTCACCCTGCTGCTCTACAACCTCGTACAGCTGCTCGAGACGGCCGTGCTGGCCCGGATGGGGATGTCGGCCGCTCAGTAGTGCGTCCGGTCGCTCTTGCCCAGCCAGGCGTCGAAGGGAGCGAAGGACTGCCCCAGGGAGACCGCGTCGACCGGTGTCGGCCAGGTGGAGCGCTCCTGGGTGAAGAGCTCGTAGAAGGCCCGGTCGTCGAAACCCCCGCGAGCAGCGTCGTCGCGGTCGGCGGCGTAGACGACCCGGTCGAGCCTGGCCCACAGGGCCGAGGAGACGCACAGGGGACAGGGCTCGCACGAGGTGTAGAGCGTGCAGCCGACCAGCGAGAAGTCACCGCGAGCCCGGCAGGACGCGCGGATGGCCAGGACCTCCGCGTGCGCGGTGGGGTCGAGGTCACGGGTCACCCGGTTCTGGCCGGTGGCCACGAGGGTGTCGTCGCACACGACGAGGGCGCCGAAGGGACCGCCGCCGTCGGCGACGTTGGCCACCGCCAGCTCGACGGCGCGGGCGAGCCAGGTCTGGTCGTCAACGTCCATGGGTGCTCCTGGTGAGGTCGTGGGTGGTCGGTTCCTGGTGTCCGGGGTCGTGCAACAGCCGCCACAGCCGGTCGCGGGTCATCGGCAGCTCGTGGGGCCGCACCCCGGTGGCGTCACGCACGGCATTGGCGACCGCGGCCGCGACGGGGTTGTACGGGGCCTCGCTCATCGACTTCGCGCCGTGCGGGCCGAGGCTGTCGACGGTGTCGGCGAGCAGCACCTCGGTGGTCGGCACGTCGGCGGCCTGCGGCATGCGGTAGCCGCGCAGCGCACGGGTGGTGACGTGGCCGTCGACGACGCGCACCTCCTCCTGCAGCGCGGAGCCGTAGCCCTGGGCGACGCCGCCCTCGACCTGGCCACGCAGCTGCTCGGGGTTGAGCACCACGCCGGCGTCGGCGGCGTGCACCGAACGCAGCACCCGCAGCTCACCCGTGGCCGGGTGCACCGCCACGCGCACGCCGTGCACGTTGAAGGCGACCGAGCGGGGGCTGCCGTGGTGCTCCCCGGTGCCCACCAGCGGTCGTTCCTCGGCCCCGTCGCCCAGACGACGGCAGAGGTCGTGGGCGGCGGCGAGCACCGCGCCGCCGGCGACGACGGAGCCGGTCGAGCCGTAGGCGCCCGTGTCGTACGCCGTGGCGTCGGTGTCGGAGGAACGCAGGCGCACCCGCCCCGGGTCGATGCCCAGTGCCTCGGCGACCAGCTGGACGTGCACGGTGGCCGAGCCGTTGCCGAACTCGGCGGAGCCGACGCCGATCTCGACCACTCCGGCGGCGGGACCGTGCAACGCTGCGTCGAGGAGGCTGACGGTGGCGCTGGCGTGGTGGCCCCGGGGCGGGATGGTGGCGATCATCGACGACGCGAGCCCCGCGCCGAGCAGCCAGTCGGGCCCCGGGGAGGGCAGCCCGTCGTCGGCGGCGAGCGCGTCCTCGACCAGGTCCAGGCACTGGTCGAGGCCGTAGCTGCCGAAGAGCAGGTCGGTGTCGGCGGGACCGTTGACGACGAGCTCGTCGCCGGGCACGACGACGTTGCGGCGTCGCACCTCGGCGGGACTCAGCCCCGCGGCCCGGGCCAGCTCGTCGACGGCCGACTCGATGGCCAGCACCACCTGGCCCAGGCCGTAGCCGCGGAACGCTCCCGCCGGCACGGTATGGGTGTAGACGGCCTCGCCGTCGACGCGTTTGTTGGCGCACCGGTAGAGGGCCACCGACTCGTGCACCCCGTGGAAGAGCACCCCCGCCGCGTGGTTGCCGTAGGCGCCGGTGTCGCTGAGCACGTCGACCGTCATCGCGGTCAGCACCCCGTCGGCGTCCGCGCCGAGCTCGACGCGCACCCGCATGGGATGCCGGCTGGGCACGAGGGTGAACTGCTGCTCGCGGGTCAGCTCCCACTGCACCGGCCGGTCCACCCCGCGCTGGGCCAGCCTCAGCACGGCGAGCGAGACCAGGTCCTCGACCAGCATCTCCTGCTTGCCGCCGAACCCGCCGCCCACCCGCGCTGCGACGACGCGCACCTGCGTGGGGTCCAGGGCGAACAGGTGCGCGAGCTCGTCGCGCACGAGGAACGGGACCTGGGTGGAGGTGCGGACCACCAACCGGCCGCCCTCGGCCAACGGGGCGTCCAGCCAGGCGCGGGCGCCGTGGGTCTCGAGCGCGGCGTGGCTGACCCGGGTGCTGCGCCACTCGCCGCCCACCCGGTGCACCGCCGCGGCCAGCCCGGCCCGCACGTCGCCGACCTCGCCGTGGGTCTGCGCCGCCACGTTGCGCATCGGCTCGGCGATCCGCGAGCGCATCGTCGACTTCTCCCCGTGCACCAGCGGTGCCTGCGGCGCGCGGGCCGCCTCGGGATCGAGGACAGCCGGCAGGACGTCGTAGGTGACCTCGACGAGCGAGCAGGCCGCCTCCGCGACGGCGAGGGTCTCGGCGACCACCGCCGCCACCCGTTGGCCGGCGAAGCGGACGACGTCGTCGAGGATCCGGGTGTCGTCGGGGTCGTCGAGCCGGCTGGCGTGACGCGCGGTCGAGAACAGCACGTCGGGGGCGTCGTGGTGGGTCAGCACGAGCCGGACGCCCGGCAGTGCCTCGGCGGCGGCGGTGTCGACCGCGGTGATCCGGGCGTGCGGGTGCGGGCTGGTCAGGACCGCCAGGTGCAGCGTGGCCGCCTCGGGGTGCGCCGGGTCGTCGGCGACGTCCATCGTGAACGGCTCCTGGCCGCAGGCCACCCGCCAGGCGGCTGGGGCCCGCACCGAGGCACCGACCGAGGTGGTGGGCGCCGCGGCGGGCGGGGTGGCGGACGCCGGGCGCTGCGGCGCCACCTCGGCGCGGGCGACCCGGTCGATCGCGTCGCGGATCGACCGGTAGCCCGTGCACCGGCACAGGTTGCCCTTGAACAGCCGGTCGACCTCCTCGGCCCGGTCGCTGGTGGGCAGGTCGCCGCGCTGGGCCAGGGCGGCCGTGGTGACGACGTACCCGGGGGTGCAGAAGCCGCACTGGAACGCGGCGCAGGCCACGAACGCCTCCTGCACCGGGTGCGGCTGCTCGGGCGTGCCCAGCCCGGCCGCGGTGGTGACCTCGCGTCCCGCGGCACGTGCGGCGGGATAGACGCACGAGTGGCGTGCCTCGCCGTCCACGAGCACGGTGCAGGCACCGCAGTCGCCGCTGTCGCAGCCCTTCTTCACGTCGAGCCGGCCGACCTGGCGCAGGTAGGTGCGCAGGCACTGACCGGGCGCGGGGTCCTGCGCGGCCCGACGTCCGTTCACGGTGGGTCGCGAACCGGTCATGACAGCTCCTCCAGGACCTCGGCCACCAGCCGGGCGGTCACGGCCGCGCGCCAGTCGGGCGCGCCGTGCACGTCGTCGTACCAGCAGTCGACCGCCGCGACCTCCGCGAGGCTGCGCACGACGACGGGCCGGGTGGTGGCCGCGGTGATCGTGACCCGCACGCCGCGGGGGTCGCGGAGCCCGACCACCACCACCCCGGAACGGCCGCGTGGGGCCAGGGCGGCGCGCCGGTACGCCGCCGGGGCGGCGAGTGCGGGGCCGGGCAGGTCGACGGCACGCAGCACCTCGCCCCGACGCAGCCCGGTCAGCCCGGCGCCGCGCACGAACGCGGTCACCGGCTCGCGGCGCTCGCCGCCGTCCGGGGTCCAGAGCACCACCTCGCCGGCGAGGCCGGCTGCCAGCGAGATGATCCCGCCGGCCGGCAGGGCGAGCACGAGGTTGCCGCCGACGGTGGCCTCGTGCTGGATCTTCCACGACATCAGGAGCGCGTCGGCGCAGTCGCGGAAGAGCGCGGGGCCGAGGTCACGCACGACCGAGACCGGGCAGGTGGCGCTGATCCGCAGGCCTCCTCCGGGCTGGGGCTCGGTGTCGGGCCAACCCAGCGCGGTCAGGTCGACCAGCCCGGTGAGGTCGGGCTGCGGCTCGGAGAACAGCCACGTGCCACCGGCGACGAACGCCTCCCCAGGGGCCAGCACGAGGTCGTCGCGGCCGTGGGCCAGCCGGTAGGAGGTCACGGTGGTGAGGTCCATCAGCTGCTCCGTCCGGCCCGGGGTCGACCCGGGTGCCGGGCCCTCTCGACCTCAGCCAGGCGCTCGTAGCTGCGGCTGATCGCGTCGATGCGGTCCTGGCCGGCGCGACCCAGGTGGCACAGCACGCCGTCGGCCAGCACGCTGACCAGGCTCATCGCGGCGGCATAGCTGTCGAAGCCGAGCACGCTGTCGACGGGGCACTCCAGCCACAGGTGGACGCTGCGCCCGTGCTCGAGCGCCGTCGGGTCGCCCAGCAGGACCACGGTGGCGCCGCTGGCCAGGGCCTCGCGCAGCACGTCGGCGAATCCCGCTGGGCGGCGGCGGAAGCCGACCACGACCAGGGCGTCGCCGGCGCGCAGGTCGGCCAGCTCCTCGCCGACGACCTGGCCCGGGAGCGGCGCCAGCCGCACGTCGCCGCGCAGGTGCGCCAGCTGCTGACGCAGGTGCAGCGCGACCGGGTGGCTGTTGCGCCAGCCCACGACGGTGACGCGGGGCGCGGTCGCGAGCAGGGCGACCACCTCGGCGACCCGCGGGTGCTCCACGGCCCGCCGCACCGCCTCGGCCTCGCGCAGCGCGTGGCCCGGCAGGTCGGTGCCGCCCTCGGGACGCCGGGGCTCGCCCGCGGCCCGCTGGGCCCGCAGCTGCTCGCGCACCTCGTCGAAGTCGGCGTAGCCCAGGCTGCGGAAGAGCCGGCTCATCGTCGCCCTCGACACGCCGGCCAGGTCGGCCAGCTCGGCCGCCCGGTAGGTCGCGAGGTCGTCGAGGTGCTCGAGCAGCGTGGCGGCAGCGCGTCGCTCCTGCGGGCTCAGGTCGAGCTGGTGGGCCGCGATCCGGTCGTCGATGCGCATCCCGCTCAACCCCGGCTCTCCGCGTGCCGGCCGGCTGCGGCCAGCACCGCGGCCTGCAGCGCGTCGAGGCCGGCGGCGACGTCGTCCTCACGGACGGCCTCGTCCGGGTGGTGGCTGATGCCGCCGGCACAGCGCAGGAACAGCATCCCGGTGCCGGTGACCCGCGCCATCGCCATGGCGTCGTGCCCGGCGCGGCTCCACAGGCCCGGCGGCCGCGCCCGACCGGTGGCCCCGATGCCCTGCACGACGGCCTCCTGCAGCCAGGGCGAGCAGCGGACGGCCGCGGCGCGGTGCGTCTCGAGCACCTCCAGGCGCAGCCCCCGGGCAGTGCACCGACGTCGTACCTCGTCCTCGATGTCACCCCACATCGCGTCCCGTGCCGCGTCGGTGGCGGCGCGCAGGTCGAGGCTGAGCTCGACGCGCCCCGGGATCACGTTGACCGCCCCAGGGTGCACCACGAACCGGCCCACGGTGGCGATGCAGCCGTCCTCGCCGCTGGCTCGCGCCAGCCGCTCGATGGCGGTCACGGCCTCGCTGGCGCCGACGAGGGCGTCGCGCCGACGGGCGTACGGCGTCCCGCCGGCGTGTCGGGCCTCGCCGTGCACCGTGAGCCGGAACCGGCGGGCGCCGGCGATGCTGGTGACGTAGCCGAGCGGTTCGTCGGCCGCCTCGAGCACCGGCCCCTGCTCGATGTGGGCCTCCAGGTAGCCGACCAGCTCCTCGGGCCGTCGCGCTGCCTCCCCGACCCGGCGGGGGTCGAGCCCGAAGTCCAGGAACGCCTGGTGCAGCGTGGTGCCGTCGCGGTCGCGCAGGTCCCACCAGTCGTCGTCCCAGGCGCCGGCGACGGCGCGCGAGCCGAGCAGTGCGGTGCCGAAGCGTGCCCCCTCCTCGTCGCCGAAGCCGATCACCTCGAGAGCGACGGGCAGCGGCTCCAGCTCACCCGAGGCCACGGCGGTGGCCAGCCGCTCGGCGACGGCGATCGCCATCAGCACGCCGAGCATGCCGTCGTAGCTGCCGGCGTCGGGGACGCTGTCGAGGTGGGAGCCGAGCAGCAGGGCGGGCAGACCGGGCGTGCGGCCCTCGGCACGCCCGCAGACGTTGCCGGCAGCGTCCTGCCAGGTGCGCAGCCCGGCGGCGCCCATCCACTGCGCGACCCGCGCGTTGGCCTGGGCGTGCTGCGGGGTCAGGTGGGTGCGCTCCAACCGGGTGCGGTGCAGGGAGAAGCGGTCCAGCTCGCTGCAGCGGGCCAGCACCTCGGCGGCGGTGCTCACGCGGCGTACACCTCCCGTGCGGCGCCGACGCCGCCTCCGGC
Source organism: Nocardioides sp. 31GB23 (assembly GCF_040012395.1). Lineage (NCBI taxonomy): Bacteria > Bacillati > Actinomycetota > Actinomycetes > Propionibacteriales > Nocardioidaceae > Nocardioides > Nocardioides sp. 31GB23. The sequence goes on from NZ_JBDYKJ010000009.1 coordinate 87,891, forward strand.
GGTGACGGGGGCGCCGACCGCGCGGAGCACCTGCTCGAGGCAGGCCAGGGTGGTGAGCACGGCGTCGGTGCGGGCGTTGTGGCCCATCGTGCCGATGCGCCAGACCCGGCCGTGCAACGGCCCGAAGGAGGTGCCGATCTCGATGCCGAAGTCGGCGAGCATCGCCGCGCGGGCCCCGTCGGCGTCCACGCCGGGCGGCACGTGCACGGCCACGACGTTGCTCATCTTGTGCGTGACGTCGCCGAAGACCTCCAGACCCATCCCGCGGACGCCGGCCAGCATCGCCGCGCCGTGCAGCCGGTGCCGGGCCACCGCCTGCTCGACGCCCTCCTCGACCAGCAGCCGGGCGCACTCGCGGGCGCCGTAGAGCATGGTGGTGGCCTCGGTGTGGTGGTTGAGCCGGCGTGGACCCCAGTAGTCCATGACCTGCGCGAGATCGAGGTAGTTCGAGGCGATCCGGGTGCCGCGGGCCAGGTCGTCGGGGTCGCGGATGCCGGCCTCGACGTGCTTGCGGGCCTCGATGACCCCGACGGCGGCGGGGGAGAGGGTGACGGGTGCGCTGCCGGAGGGACCGCCCAGGCACTTCTGCAGCCCGGCCGTCGCGGCGTCGACTCCCCACGCGTCGGTCTCGAAGGGGTTGCCGCCCAGGCTCGCCGTGGCGTCGCAGTAGAGCAGCACGTCGTGCGCGCGGCAGACCTCGCCGATCCCGGCGAGCGGCTGCAGCATCGTGGTCGAGGTGTCGCCCTGCACGACCGCGAGGAGCCGGGGGCGCACCCGGCGCACCGCCTCCTCCACCGCCTCGGCCTCGACCACCTCTCCCCAGGGGGCCTCGACGGTGTGCACCTCGGCGCGGCACCGCTCGGCGATCTCGACCAGCAGGTGGCCGAAGCGACCGAAGACCGGCACGAGCACCCGGTCGCCGGGCTCGAGCAGGCTCACCAGTGCCGCCTCGATGCCGGCCCGCGAGGTCCCGTCGACCAGGAACGTGTGCTCGTTGGTCGTGGCGAAGACCTGGCGGTACAGCGCCATCGTCTCGTCCATCGTCCGGGTCATCGCGGGGTCGAACTGGCCGACCAGCTGCGCCGACATCGCCCTGAGCACCCGCGGATCGGCGGTGGCGGGCCCCGGCCCCATCAACAGCCGAGGTGGCGGGGCGATCGGTCCGAGGCTCATGTCCGGGACGCTATGAAACGATGGTTTCGCCGGTGTTTCGCTCGTGTGCCGTTCTGTTCCAGCTCTCGATCCGGGGCCTGTGGTCCGCTCAGGGCCGGACCAGCTGCTGTCCCCACCCGTGGTCGGGGGCCAGCGGGTCGACCAGTCGTCCGCGCACCAGGGTGTGCGAGACCCGGCCGGCCAACGTGCGTCCGTCGTAGGCCGTCATCGGGTGCCGGTGGGCCAGCGCCGGGCCCTCGACGCGGTGCACCAGCGCGGTGTCGTAGACAGCCAGGTCGGCGTTGGCGCCGACCTCGATGCGACCCCGTCCGCCCGGTCGGCCAGGACCGCCCAGGCCCACCAGGTCGGCGGTCGCGCTCGACATCCACCGCGCGACGTGCTCGAGGCCGATGCCGCGGCGGCGCGCCTCGTCGGCGACGGCAGCGAATCCGACCTGCAGCCCCGCCACGCCGCCCCACGCCTGCTGGAGGTCCCCGCCGCCGCGCAGCTTCTCGGCAGGGGTGGAGGGGGAGTGGTCGGTGACGACGACGTCGACGAGCCCCTCCAGCAGGGCCTGCCACAGCGCGTCTCGGTTGCCCGAGTCGCGGATGGGCGGGCAGCACTTGAACTCGGGGGCCGCGTCGGGGATCTCCTCGGCGGCGAAGCACAGGTAGTGCGGACAGGTCTCCACCGTGACCGGCAGCCCCTCGGCCCGGGCCGCGGCCAGCCTGTCCAGCGCCCGTGCGCTGGACAGGTGCAGCACGTGCACCCGGCACCCGGTCTCGCGGGCGCTCGCGAGCAGCCGGTCGATCGCGGTGGTCTCGGCGGCGTCGGGGCGGCTGAGCAGGAAGTCCGCGTAGGCACGGCTCGGCGGGTGGGGTGCGCTCGCCAGCACGCCGGCGTCCTCGGCGTGCACGACGACGAGCCCGTCGAAGGAGGCGACCTCGGACAGGGCGCGGTGCAGGCCCTCGCGGTCCAGCGGGGGGAACTCCTCGACCCCCGACGGCGACAGGAAGCACTTGAAGCCCAGCACCCCGGCCTCCCACAGCGGTCTCAGGTCGGCCACGTTGCCCGGCACCGCCCCGCCCCAGAACCCGACGTCGACCGCGAGCGCTCCGCGGGCGGCCCGCTGCTTGGCACGCAGCCCCGTCAGCGTCGTCGTGGGCGGCACCGAGTTCAGCGGCATGTCGACCAACGTGGTCACCCCGCCGGCCGCCGCGGCTCGCGTCGCGGTCGCGAAGCCCTCCCACTCGGTGCGGCCGGGCTCGTTGACGTGCACGTGGGTGTCGACCACGCCCGGCACGACGTACGCCGTCGGTGGCACCCGGAGCACCCCGCCCGAGGCGTCCTGGGCGTCCGAGGCGTCCTGGACGCGCGAGCCCCGCTCGATGGCGGCGACCCGCCCGTCGACGAGCCGCAGCGTGGCCGGCACGAAGGCGCCGTCGACCAGCACGTGCTCGGCGCGCACCGCCTCGACCCGCACCCCCCTGGGCAGCACCCCGGCCTCAGCAGAAGCCGGCGACGCCGGCCCACACGTCGGGGGCCTGCGGCGCGCCGTGGCGCTGCACCGCGGCCTCGATCAGCCCGTAGGGCCGGTCGGCGGCATGGAAGACCTCACCGGGGTTGTCGAGGCCGAAGGGCGCCAGGTCGACGACGAAGTGGTGCTTGTTGGGGCACGACAGGCGGATCTCGGCGATGTCGTCGAAGCGCTCCAGCACCGCGCGGCCCATCGCGAAGATGCTCTGCTGCAGGGCCAGCGAGTGCAGGTCGGCGAACGTCGCGAGCAGCACGTCACGGACCTCGTCCCAGCGCCGGTCGTGCTCGCCGGCGGTCGTGGCGAGGTCGCCGGTGCAGCGCCACCAGGCGGTGATGCTCGTGGCCAGCACACGGTCGTCGGTCTCGGTGAGCGTGGTGTAGCGGTCGCGGGGGAAGCCGCTGAACTCCGAGCCGGTCGACTTCAGCACCGTGCAGTCGCGGATGCCGGACAGGACGTGGGTCTGCTCGCCGTCGCGGTGCACCAGCGCGGTGCGGGTCCCGGCGCCGCTGCGCACGAAGGCGTGGTCGTGGGGACCGTGGTCGGTGCCGATGCGCTCCCAGGCGTGCTGCTCGGCGTACCACCGCCCTCCGCTGACCCAGTCGAACTCCCCCACGAAGTGGTCGGCCAGCCGCAGCAGGAACCGCTCGGGGGAGTGCACGCCGTGCTCGCGGGCGAAGGCGTGCACGGTGTTCTTCTGGGTGTCGGTGGCCACCACGCGGCTGTTGTCGCCCTCGGTGTGGCAGGCCTCGAAGTCACCGCGCAGCTGGCTGGTGACGGTGAGGTCCTCGACCAGGTGCCGGTCGGGGTGCTCGGGCGTGCCGCGGGTGAGGCGGACCAGGCGGCACTCCGCCTTGCCGTACTGGTTGGGGCCCAGGACGATCGTGCCGGGGGCGGGCTCGTTCACGCTTCAGCTCCCGCGGTAGGTGGTGTAGGCGAAGGGGCTCAGCAGCAGGGCCACGTGCAGATGCTCCTCGTCCGGGTCGACGGCGAGGGCCACGTCGACCTGCGGGTGGAAGGCGGTGCGCCCGGCGGCGGCGAACCACGCCCCGGTGGCGAAGGTGAGGGCGCACTCACCCCCGGGTGGCCTGGTCGTGAAGGCGACCCGGCCGTCGTCGTCGGTGGTGGCCCGCTCGAGCTCGAGGCCCTCTCGCGACAGCACGACGGCCAGTCCCGCCGCCGGCACCCCGAGGGCGGCGTCCAGCACGTGCGTCGACAAGGTGGTCACGAGGCGGGTCCCTCGACCAGGGCGTCGAGGCGCAGCAGTGCGATCTCGGCCAGCTGGTCGATGGCGACGGCGCGCTCGGTAGCCGGATCGTGGGTCAACCGCTGCTCGAGAAGCGCCAGCATCTCCTCGGCGCTGCGCCCGGCGGCGCGCACCAGGTAGATCCGCCCGAAGCGCTCCTCGTAGCGACGGTTGCCCTCGGCCAGGCGGGCCCGGACCAGCGAGTCGTCACCGACGCCGGACTGCTCGCGGCTGCTCAACGCGGCGCTCGCTCCGGCGCCGGTCGGCCGCTCGCCGATCCTCGGATGGTCCGCCAGCGCCTCGTCGAGCTCCGCCTCGCCCCACGAGGCCGCAGCCGAGCGGGCCGTCTCGACGAGGGCGTCGTGGTCGTCGTACGGGCGCGAGTCGACGAGCGTGCGTACCCACGACGTGACCGCCGCACAGGGTCGCAGCGCCGCCTCCGCCTGGGCCATCGACATCGTGTTGAGCTCCTCCAGTCGCATCCGTGCCTCCTGGGGGCTGAAACTAGGCGTTCCGTATGACGACCTGGCGAAACTACGGTTTCAGCAGCGTTACGGCGCCAGCGGCACCACCAGCCGCAGCAGGTCACGGTCACGGCCAGGAGCGGCGACCAGGCTGACGCCGCAGGGCAGCCCGGCCGCGGTGGTCAGGGGCAGCGAGACCGCGGGCAGGCCGCCCAGGCCCGCCAGGCAGGTCAGCGTCATCGTGGCGTCACGCACCTGCTGCAGGTCGGCGCCCGGCCGCGGCGCGACCGACGACGTCGAGGGGAGCACCACCACCCGGTCGGCCACGAGCCCGTGCAGGCGCGAGCGCGCGGCCTGCACGGTCTGGCGGGCCAGCTCCGCGGTGTGCTCGGGAACGCCGGCGGCGTGCTCGAAGCGGGCCCGGACGTCGGGGCCGAGCACGTCGAGACGCCCGCGCAGCCACGTTCCGTGCGCCTGCCAGGCCTCCCACGCCTGCCAGGTCTGGAACGCGTGGCGCCACTCGGCGAGCTCGTCGAGCGGCCAGCTCTCGCGCACCAGCTGGCCGTGGCTGGCCGCCCAGCCCTCGACCGCCTCGCGCACGTCGGGCTCGGCGAGGTCGAGCAGCTCGGGCACCAGCACCAGCTCGCTGCTGCCCCGTGCGGTGCTGTCGGGCAGCAGCACGTCGCCGACCAGGGCGAGCAGGTCGGCGTCGCGGGTCAGCCAGCCGACGGTGTCGAAGCT
>NZ_JBDYKJ010000010.1:0-87383 GCF_040012395.1 Nocardioides sp. 31GB23
ATGACCGCCGAGGACCTCACCCACGACCTCACCCAGGCCGGGAAGCTCGACCCCGCCGACTGGCCCGACTGGCACGGACCCGACGAGACCGGCACCGCCAAGCTCGACACCGGCATCCGCACCGCCGCCGGCGACCTGCGCCGCCTGGCGTGCGAGGCAGGACTCGTCCCCGCCGTCCTCAACTCCACGTCCGTCCCGCTCGACCTCGGCAGGACTCGAAGGCTCCATAGCCACCATCAACGAAAAGCACTGGCTCTGGTCCACGACACGTGTGCGATCGGGACCTGTGAAAGACCGTTCGCCTGGTCCGAGATCCACCACCTGACCCCCTGGTCACACCACGGCGACACCGACCTCGAAGCCATCCCACTCTGCTCCTGGCACCACCACCGCGCCCACGACCCCCGATGGCACCTCACCCACCACCCCCTCCGCGGCTGGGAGCTGCGCGCCCGCGAGCGCCGCAGGCGCTGAACCGCCCGCCGCCGGCCGGACGTCCCCACCTACCATCGGCCCATGCCCACCCCGCTGCCCGAGGGCTCGCGCGTCGCCCTGCTGGTGCCCGGCTCGCTGCTGCTCCTCGAGGCGGTGATGGCGCTGCTGACCCGCGGCGTCCTGCCGGTGCCCCTCGACCCGCGGCTGACGGCGTACGAGCGGGAGCGCATCCTCAGCGGCCTCGACCCCGCCCTCGTGGTCACCGACGAGGAGGCACTGGCGGCGCTGCTCGACGACGTCCGCCTCGAGGGCCCGCTGAGCGGGTGGATGCCGCGCGCCCGCCCGATGCACGTCACCAGCGGCACCACCGGCACCCCCAAGGGCGTGAGCAGCGGACTGCTCTCCCCCGCCGACGCGGCAGCGCTGGTCGCCGAGGAGCGCGACCTGTGGGGCTTCGCCGCCACCGACGTCAACCTCGTCCTCAGCCCGCTCTACCACTCCGCGCCGCTCCGGTTCGCCATGGGCACGGTGCTGGCCGGCGGCCGGGTGGTCGTGCCCGGTCCGTTCGACGTCGGGCGGACCACCCGGGCGATCGAGACCGAGCGGCCCACGACCATGTTCTGCGTGCCGACGCACCTGCAGCGTCTCTTCGCGCACTGGGACGAGGTCGGCATCCCCGACCTGAGCAGCTTCCGCCTCGTCGCGCACGCCGGCGCGCCCTGTCCCCTGTCCACCAAGCGACGCCTCCTCGAGACCTTCCCTCCCCGCTCCACCTGGGAGTTCTACGGCTCCACCGAGGGCCAGTTCACCGCCTGCCGCAGCGAGGAGTGGCTCGAGCGCCCCGGCACCGTCGGACGGGCGCGACCCGGGCGCCGCCTGCACGTCGACGACGACGGCACCATCTGGTGCACCGTGCCCGAGCACGCCCGCTTCGAGTACCACGGCGCACCCGACAAGACCGCCGCCGCCTGGCGCGAGACGCCGGACGGTCCGGCCTTCACCGTCAACGACGTCGGCCGCCTCGACGACGACGGCTACCTCTACCTCGACGGGCGCCGCACCGACCTGATCATCACCGGCGGCGTCAACGTCTACCCGCTCGAGGTCGAGCACGCCCTGCGCGAGCACCCCGCGGTCGACGACGTGGCGGTCTTCGCCGTCCCCGACCCCGACTGGGGCCAGCGGGTCTGCGCGGCGGTCGTGGGCGCGGCGACCGACGAGCAGCTCGACGCCTGGGCCCGCCAGCACCTCGCTCCGCCCAAGCGGCCCAAGACCTGGACCCACGTGCCCGACCTGCCCCGCACCGCGACCGGCAAGGTACGCCGCGACCAGCTCGCACCCCACCGTCAGGGGTGAGCCCGACCCGATCGCGCAGGTGTGAGGTGAAGCAGATCGGCTGACACGTCCAGGGCCGGTCTCTCTCGGGAGGCACCATGACCAGCACGGACCAGGCGGCGCCGCCGCAGCACGAGGGCGGGCCCACCCGCTCGGCACGGCACACGTGGGGGGTGCGGGTGCTCGGCGTCGTCATCGCCGCCGCGGTCTACCTGGCCCTGGGTGGCGCCGACCTCTCCCAGGACGGGCGCGTCGTCGCCGCAGTGGGCGCCCTGATGGCCACCTGGTGGATGACCGAGGCCCTCCCTCTGGCGGCCACGGCCCTGCTGCCCATCGCGCTGCTGCCCGCGCTGACCGACGGCGTCGCCGTCCCCGACGCGACGGCGCCGTACGCCGACCCCATCGTCTTCCTCTTCCTCGGAGGATTCCTGATCGCGATCGCCATGCAGAAGTGGGACCTGCACCGGCGCATCGCCCTGCTCACGCTGCGCCGCGTCGGCACCCACCCGCGCCGGATCATCCTCGGGATGATGATCGCGACGGCCTTCTTGTCCATGTGGGTCTCCAACACCGCCACGACGCTGATGATGCTGCCCATCGCCCTGTCGGTGCTGGCACTGGTCGTCGAGAACAGCGCCGGCAGCCGGCAGAGCACCGACGAGGCCGAGCTCACCGAGCGCCTCGGCGGGCGCGAGAGCCTCCACGAGGTCATCGACGACCCCGACGTGCGGCTCTTCGGCGTCGCCCTGCTGCTCTCGGTCGCCTGGGCGGCCTCCATCGGCGGTCTCGGCACCCTGCTGGGCTCGCCGCCCAACGCGATCGTGGCCGGCTACCTGTCCACCGAGCTCGGCCGCGACGTCGGCTTCGCGGAGTGGATGATGCTCGGCCTCCCCCTCGTGGTGGTCTTCCTGGCCCTCGCCTGGCTGCTGGTGACCCGGGTGATCTTCCGCTTCCGGCTCGACTCGATCCCTGGTGGGCGCGAGCTGATCGACTCCCAGATCGACGACCTCGGCCCGGCCAGCCAGGGCGAGAAGGTGGTGCTGGCGGTCTTCGCCACCGCGGCCTTCTTCTGGGTCGTGCCCGGTGTGCTGGCCAGCATCGGCGACCTCGGCGAGCGGGCCCCCTGGCTCGACGGCTTCGACGACACCGCGATCGCCATCACCGCCGGCCTGGTGATGTTCCTGATCCCCGGCGACGACCGCGGCCGGATGACCCTGGAGTGGCAGGACGCCGAGCGCGGTCTCCCGTGGGGCGTGCTGCTCCTGTTCGGCGGCGGCCTCAGCCTCGCCGGCGCCGTGGCCGCCACCGGGCTCGACGCCTGGTTCGGCGAGCAGGTGGGCGCTCTGGGCGCGCTGCCGATCGTCCTGCTGCTCGCCGCCGTCGTCGCGCTGGTGCTGCTGCTGACCGAGGTCACCAGCAACACCGCGACCGCCGCGACCTTCATCCCCGTGCTCGGCGGCGTCGCCGCCGGCCTCGGTGTCGACCCGGTGACCCTGCTGATCCCGGCCGCGCTCGCGGCGACCTGCGCGTTCATGCTGCCGGTCGGCACCCCGCCCAACGCCATCGTCTTCGGCACCGGTGCGGTGCGCATCGCCGACATGGCGCGCGGCGGGGCCGTGCTCAACGTGCTCGGCGTCGTCCTCATCACGGTCTTCACCGTCACGATCGGCCCGTTCGCCCTCGACCTGGTGCTGTGAGGCGTCACGGCCTCAGCAGGCGAACTGGCGCCGGTACTGCTGGGGACTGATCCCCCGCACCCGGCTGAACTGCTGGCGCAAGGTCGCCGCGTTGCCGAAGCCGAGCCTGGCGGCGATCTGCTCGACGCCCAGGTCGCTGCGCTCGAGCAGCTCCTCCGCGGCGGCCACCCGCTGGTGGGTCACCCAGCTGTGCGGGGTGGTGCCGGTCTCCTCGCGGAAGCGCCGTGCGAACGTCCGCGGCGACATCAACGCCCGGCGCGCGAGGGCATCGACACCCAGCTCCTCGTCGAGGTGCTCCACGATCCACGTCAGCAGCGGGCCCAGCGTCTCGGCATCGCAGTCGGGCACGGCCCGCGCGATGAACTGCGCCTGTCCCCCGTCGCGCTGCGGGGCCACCACCATCCTCCTGGCGACCGCTCCGGCGACCCGGGAACCGTGCTCCTGGCGCCACAGGTGCAGGCAGGCGTCGATGCCGGCCGCGGTGCCGGCGCCGGTCACGACCTGGCCGGCGTCGACGTACAGGACCTCGGGCACCACCTGCGCCAGCGGGAACCGCTCGGCGAGCTCGGCCGTGTGTCGCCAGTGCGTGGTGCAGGCGCGGCCGTCGAGGAGCCCTGCCTCCCCGAGCGTGAAGGCCCCCGAGCAGACCGAGAGCACGCGCGCGCCGCGAGCTACCACGCGCTGCAGCGCTCCGGCGACGCCCTCCGGCAGGCCGGGCGTGCGCGGCATCGCCGGGACGCAGACGAGGTCGGCCTGCTCCAGCCGGTCCAGCCCGTGCTCGACCAGGATCGAGAAGCCGGCGTCCGTCGCGACCTGTCCTGGTCGCGGCGCACACACGGCGAAGTCGACCAGGGGCACGCCGTCGTCTCGCCGGTCGACCCCGAACGCCTCGCAGACGACGCCGAGCTCGAAGGGCGCGACCCCGTCGTAGACGAGGACGGCGACGTTGCTGAACATCGTCCCAGTGTGTCACGGATGGCAGGAAAACGTCGACACCTGACATCTCTGCCACTGTTGGCAGGATCAACGCAGGCGCATGATTGCTGCCATGAGCGAACTACTCTTCTTCATCACCCTGGTCCTGCTGGTCACGGGCGTCGCACTGGCGCTCCTCGAGGTCATCGACGCCGACGACCCCTTCTTCCACACCGACTACCGCCCGCCGCGCAGCCACCCGGACGAGCCCTTCGACCACTCCGGCTCCTGGTACCACTGAGCCCGCGCCGCGGACGCAACGAGGGCCCGGTCACCTCTCGGGGCCCGGGCCCCCTCGGGGTCCCGGGCCCCTCGTCGTCAGGTCAGCGTGGCGCCGACCGGCTGGGTCTCAGCCGGGTCAGTTGCCGCCGCCGGTGAGCTTCTCACGCAGCGCCTGCAGCGCCTCGTCCGAGGCGAGCGAGCCGCCGTCGGTCTCGACACCCTCGACCTCGTCGGTGCTGGTGCTGCCACCGCTGGAGTACGAGGTGGCCTCGCCGGCCTCGACCTCGGCCACCTTGGCCTCGGCCTGCTGCTTGACGTGGGCCTCCCAGCGAGCGTGCGCCTTGGCGTACTGCTCCTCCCAGACAGCGCGCTGGTCGTCGAAGCCCTCGAGCCACTCGCCCGTCTCGGGGTCGAAGCCCTCGGGGTAGACGTAGTTGCCCTGCTCGTCGTAGGTCGCGGTCATGCCGTACAGCGTCGGGTCGAACTCCTCGACGTCCGACGCGGCGGCGGTCTCGTTGGCCTGCTTGAGCGACAGCGAGATCCGGCGACGCTCGAGGTCGATGTCGATGATCTTGACCATGACGTCGTCGTTGACCTGGACGACCTGCTCGGGGATCTCGACGTGACGCTCGGCGAGCTCGGAGATGTGCACCAGGCCCTCGATGCCCTCCTCGACGCGGACGAACGAGCCGAAGGGCACCAGCTTGGTGACCTTGCCGGGCACGATCTGACCGATCTGGTGGGTGCGGGCGAAGTGCTGCCAGGGGTCCTCCTGCGTCGCCTTGAGCGACAGCGAGACCCGCTCGCGGTCCATGTCGACGTCGAGGACCTCGACGGTGACCTCGTCGCCCACGGCCACGACCTCGGAGGGGTGGTCGATGTGCTTCCAGGACAGCTCCGAGACGTGCACGAGGCCGTCGACGCCACCGAGGTCCACGAAGGCACCGAAGTTGACGATCGAGGACACGACACCCTTGCGGATCTGGCCCTTCTGCAGCTGGGTGAGGAAGCCGTGGCGGACCTCGGACTGGGTCTGCTCGAGCCAGGCGCGACGGGACAGGACCACGTTGTTGCGGTTCTTGTCGAGCTCGATGATCTTCGCCTCGAGCGTCTGGCCCACGTAGGGCTGCAGGTCGCGGACGCGGCGCATTTCCACCAGCGAGGCGGGCAGGAAGCCGCGCAGGCCGATGTCGAGGATGAGGCCGCCCTTGACGACCTCGATGACGGTGCCCTCGACGACGCCGTCCTCCTCCTTGACCTGCTCGATGGTGCCCCAGGCCCGCTCGTACTGCGCGCGCTTCTTGGACAGGATCAGACGGCCTTCCTTGTCCTCCTTCTGGAGGACGAGGGCCTCGACCTTGTCGCCGACGGCGACGACCTCGTTGGGGTCGACGTCGTGCTTGATCGACAGCTCGCGCGAGGGGATGACGCCCTCGGTCTTGTAGCCGATGTCCAGCAGGACCTCGTCGCGGTCCACCTTGACGATGGTGCCGTCGACGATGTCGCCGTCGTTGAAGTACTTGATGGTCGCGTCGATCGCGGCGAGGAAGTCCTCTTCCGACCCGATGTCGTTGATCGCGATCTGCGGCGCGTCGTAGTCAGGAAGAGTGGAGATGGTGCTCGTCATAAGGGAAGTGGAACCTTCACGTGGTCAGGAATCGTGCGGACGTGCGCGAGGGGTCCTCTTCCACCACCGTCGACGCGGCGGCACCCATGATGCGGTGCGGCTGCGGCGACCCCGACCGACGAGGTCAGGACAGGCGATGAGCCAGGTCCGCTCCGTATGGGACGCAGGCAGACTCCAGGCGCTGCAACAGCGTACGCCGCGCGTCACACGCCCGTCCAACCAGGCGGGCACCCGCGCGGCAGGGCGCCGAGCAGCTCAGTCCTCGGTCGCGTGCAGGTCACCACTCGCGATGATGGCACGCAGCCGCACCGCGGCGCGGTCGCACACCGGGTTCGCGCCCGCACGTGAGGCCAGCTCGACCAGCGCCGGCAGGTCGGCGGCCCGGGCCAGGTCGAGCGCCCGCCGGACGTCGAGGCCGCGCAGGTCGGCGTACGTCGCCAGCACGGCGTCGTGGAAGGCCGGTCGCCGGTCGAAGCGCAGCAGGTTGCCCAGGTCGGTGAACGGGTGGCCGGCGTGGGCGAACTCCCAGTCGAGCACCCCGGTGACCTCGACGCGGGGCTCGGCGCCCTCGTGCCGGCGCAGCAGCAGGTTCTTGGGGTTCAGGTCGCTGTGCACCAGGCAGTGCTGCGGCACCTCGTCGAGCAGGTCCTGCGCCTCGCGGGCCAGGCCGGCCAGGGTGTCCAGCGCCGACAGGCCGAGGTCGGGCAGCCGCGACCCGGGCGTCTGCACCATCACCTCGACCAGCTCGTCCAGCCCGTCGACGTCGTACGGCGCCGGGTGCGGGCCGATCGTCAGCGCGGCGTCGACGAATGCTCCCCCGCGGGGCAGCGCCGCGCCGGCCAGCGCGGCCAGCACCCGTCCCAGCGCCTCGCCGGCGGCCGCGGCCCCCGCGTCGTCGAGGCGCGGGAGCAGCAGGTCGCCCCGCTCCCCGGGCAGGAAGCCGGTCACCAGGAGCCCGGGCAGCCCCTGGTCGGGGTCGGCCCGGCGCACCTCGAGGACGGGAGGCACCCCCGGCACCACGCCGGCGGCGAGCGCGAGCACGGCGGCATCGACGGCGGGCGCCTCGGGGCCGCGCCGTCCCGCGTAGATCCGCACCACCGTGCGCTCACCGCCGGCCTCTGCCACGAACGTCTCCCCCGACCAGCCTCCCTCGAGGGGACGAAGCGAGGCGAAGTCCGGGGCGGGGCTCGACTCTGGGGTGTCCACGGCCCGGATGCTGCCACGTCGACACCCACGGGGGCGCGCGTGACCGTACGGTTGACCCATGCTGCTCCCCCTGCCGCCGGCGCTCCGCGAGGCCGCGCTCCTGCCGTGGCGCGTCAGCGTCGCCGCGACCCGCACCACGCTCGCCCTGGGCGTCCTGGCCTCGCCCGAGGGGCCGCTGCGCCGCCAGGGCGGGTACGCCGACCTGCTGCTGCGAGTGATCGGCGAGCGGGGCTACGCCCAGCAGCTCACCGACCTGCTGACCGACGAGCACGGGCCGATGCGGCTGGCCGGGGCCGTCAACGAGCTGATGGCCCCCGACCGCCCGCTGGGGCGGATGCTGGCGCGGGACGGCGTCGTCGACCGGCTGCTCGTCGAGGGCGGACCGGTCGACCGGCTGCTGGCGCCGGGGGGCTCCCTCGACCGGCTGCTCGCCGAGGACGGCGCCCTCGAGCGGGTGGTGGCCGCCGACGGCGTCCTGGACCGGGTGCTGCGGCCCGGTGGGCTGGCCGACCGGCTGCTCACCGACGACTCGTTCATCGAGAAGCTGCTCGACGAGGGAGGCACCCTCGACCAGCTGGTCCAGCTCGGCGCCACCCTGGAGGCGATCCAGCCGCGGCTCGCCGAGCTGGCCGAGGTGGTCCCGACGCTGTCGTCGTCCGCCGACGCGCTCGGCCGTGCCGTCGGCCCGCTCGGCGACCTCGCCGGCCGCTTCCCGATGTCGCGGCGCAAGCCGACCCCGCTCGGCCCGTGACCGTCCAGCCGCCGGGTCGTCCCCCGGTCACCCCCGACTCCCGCGACCACCCGCCGCAGGCGCCGGTGCGTGCCGAACGACGCGCGGTCGACGAGGCGGAGTCGCGCCGCGCCAACGGGCCCGACTGGGACCGCTACGCCGACGACTACCAGGCCACCCACGGCGAGTTCCTCGGCGACGTCGGCTTCGTGTGGGGCCCCGAGGGCCTCACGGAGGCCGAGGCCGGGGTGCTGGGCGACCTCGAGGGCCGCGACGTGCTCGAGGTCGGCTCCGGGGCCGGTCAGTGCTCGCGCTGGGTACGGGCGGCGGGCGGACGCTCCTTCGGGCTCGACCTGTCGCACCGCCAGCTGCAGCACTCACGCCGCATCGACGCTGCCACCGACGTGGCCGTGCCCTCGGTCCTGGCCACCGCCACGGCGCTGCCCTTCCGCGACGACTCCTTCGACGTGGTGTTCAGCTCGTTCGGGGCGCTGCAGTTCGTCGCCGACATCGACGAGGCCGTGAGCGAGACCGCCCGGGTGCTGCGACCGGGCGGGCGCTTCGCCTTCTCCATCACCCACCCGACCCGGTGGATGTTCCCCGACGACCCCGGCGAGGCCGGCCTCGTGGCCTCGCAGTCCTACTGGGACCGCACCCCCTACGTCGAGGTCGACGACGCGACGGGCGAGGTGAGCTACGTCGAGCACCACCGCACGCTGGGCGACTGGGTCGGTCTGCTGGCCGGAGCCGGGTTCGCGCTGGCACGCCTGCTCGAGCCCGAGTGGCCCGAGCACCACGAGCGCGTGTGGGGCGGCTGGTCGGGCGTGCGGGGCCGACTGACCCCTGGAACAGCGATCCTGGTGGCCGACCTGCGCTGAACGCGGGTCGACCACCAGGGCCGGTGGGTGGAACGGGTCAGCGACCGGCGCCGACGAGGTCCTGCTTGCGGCTGTGGGTCGTGGTCCTGGAGCGGCCACGCAGCAGGAGCAGCCCGGCGACGAGGCAGATCGCGCCCCCGACGAACCCGACGATCGGCAGGACCGTGGTGACCAGGGTCAGCAGCTGCCGGTCACCGGCGTTGTCGTCGACGCCCTGGGCGACCTGCTCGTCGGTGAAGGCGAGCTGGAGGTCGAGCGCCGGGGTGCCGTCGGCGAGGTAGCGCTGCTGGTCCTCGGTCTGGTTGAGGATCGCGCCGGTCTGCGGCTCGACGAAGATCTCCTTGACGGTCGTGTAGGTGCCCGGCACGCCCTCGGCGACCTCGATGGGCGCCTCGTCGATCTCGACACGGTAGACGTAGGTCTCGGTGCCCTCGATCGACTCGGTGCGGTCGTAGGCGGCGTCGACGGCCTGGCCGACGGTGCCGTCCCAGTAGGGGTAGGTCTCCTGCTCGGCGCCGAAGGGCCACTTGTTGACCAGGCCGTCGTGGGGCACCGCGTCGGCGGGCAGGTCGAGGGTCTCGTTGTCGGCCAGCGCGGTCACGCGGTCGGTGGCGAAGATGTCGACGGAGGCCGTGATCAGGTCCTCGGAGTCCTCGTCGCACACCCGGTCGCCCCCGCGGTCGATCATCACGCACGAGGTCGAGAGCCACGCGACGGCGTCGTCGTCGGACAGCTCGGTGTCGGTGCGGGTGTCGCTGATGGCGAAGATCGGGTTGTCGACCAGGTCTCCGGTCGAGGTGTCGAGCTTGCCGGCCTGGCCCTCGAGCATGGTGATGGTCTCGACCTGGATCGGGGTCTTCTCGACGACGCCAGGTGCCCAGACGAGCCCCAGCAGACCGGCGATCAACAGAAAGCCGCCGAGTCCGAGCAGGACCGGTCCTAGAATCTTGCGCACGAATTTCCCTCCCCAGAGAACGATGTGTGAGCGCAGCGTACTGCCGAGTAGCCGTTTTCGTGGCAATCGTCACAAACCCGTGCGCCGGTGACACACTCTCGCCGTGCCGCTGACTGCCGCCGAGCCCGCCCAGGCCACCACCACCGCACGCGTCCGGGTCCTGCTCGCCTGCGCCGCCGTGCTCGTGGCCGGGGCGCTGTCCCGCGGCTGGGCGCTGCACGGCTCGTGGTTCTACACCGACGACCACCGCCTGGTGCGCGACGCGTTGGGCGCGCGCTCCCCGCGCCAGCTCCTAGACCCCTTCGACTCCCAGCTGATGCCGCTGGGACGCGCCCTGGCCTGGCTGGTCTCGACCGCCGAGCCGGACCGGTGGGCCGCGGCCGCCGCGACCACGCTGACCCTGCACGTGCTCGCCGGGGTGGCCTGCGCCGCCATGCTCCTGGTGCTGGTCGGTGCGCGCTGGCGCGTCGTGGTGCTCCTGGCGCTGCACCAGACCTCCGTCATCGCGCTGCCCGCCACGATGTGGTGGGCGGCCGCGCTCAACCAGCTGCCGCTGCAGGCGGTGCTCATGGGTGCGGTCGCCACGTGGGTCCTGCACCTGCGCACCGGGCGCGGCCGCTGGCTGGCCGCGACCGCCGCACTCGTGGTCCTGGGGCTGCTGGCCTACGTCAAGGCCGTCCTGGTCCCGCTGGTGCTGGCCGCCCTGCTGCTCGGCTGGTTCACCGAGGGCGGCCCCTGGCGGCGGGTCCGCAGCGCGGTGGCCGGGCACTGGCGCGCCGCCGCGCTGCTCGGCACCGTGGGCGTCGCCTTCAGCGCCTACTACCTGACCCAGGTGCCGCAGGTCTTCGTCGAGTCGCAGACCGGCGAGGCCGTCGGCGACGACCTGGCGTGGTCGATGCTGGGCTCGACGCTGCCCGTGGGCCTGCTCGGCGGGCCCTGGCGCTGGGAGGCCAGCAACCCCCCGACGTCGTACGCCGACCCGCCGGGGTGGGTGGTCGCGCTGACCTGGGTGGTGCTGGTCTCGTGCGTGGCAGGGCTGGCGCTGCTGCGCCGGCGCACCGGCCGGGCGTGGGTGCTGCTGGCCGGCTACGCCCTCGTGGCGTACGTGCTGGTCCTGACCAGCCGGGCCCAGGTCGTCGGCGGGGTGGTGGGCCTGGAGTACCGCTACCTCACCGACGTGCTGCCGGTGGCGCTGCTGGCGCTGGTGCTGGCCACCACCCGGGTCGAGGGAGCGGTCGGCTCCAGCGAGCCGCGCTCGCCTCGGCCGGCACTGCTCGAGCGGCTGCCCGCCCCACCGCGCCCCGCGGCGCGCGTCGCCGGGGCGCTGGCGGTCACTGCGGTGCTGCTCGGCGGCGTGCTGAGCTCGGCGGCCTACGTGCGCACCTGGCACCAGGACAACCCCGGCGAGGCCTACCTGCAGACCGCCCGCGAGACGCTCGCGGGCCGGGGCAGCCTCGACCTGGCCGACCAGGTCGTGCCGCCCCAGGTGGTGCCCGGCTACCAGTTCCCGGCCAACACGACGCTGCGGCTGCTGCCGCTGCAGGTGCCCGGGCTGCGCTTCCCCGAGGTCACCGACGACCTGGTCGTCCTCGACGAGGCCGGCCGGGCCCACCGGGCCGAGATCGACGTCGCCGTCGACGCTGCGCCGGGGCCCGACGAGGGCTGCGGTTGGCGGATCGGCCCCTCCCCCGTCACCATCGACCTCGACGGCACGGCCTTCGACAGCACCTGGTGGGTGCACCTGGGCTTCGCCGCGTCGAGCGACGACACGGTGGAGGTGACGGTGCAGGACACCACGACGCGCGCTGCGGTGCCCCAGGGCCCCGGCGAGCTGTTCTGGCGCGTGGAGGCGGAGATCGCCCAGGTCACCCTCGGTGGGCTCCGCTCGGGCACCACCCTGTGCGTCGACGTGGTCGAGGTCGGCGAGGCCGTCGCCGGGGACCCGCTGTGAGCACCCCGCCGCCCGAGCGGGTCGTCGAGCAGTTCCCGCACCTCGACGCGCTGCGCGCGGTCGGTGCCGTGGCCGTGCTGACCACGCACGCCGCCTTCTGGGGCGGCGAGTACACCGACAACGGCACCGCCGGTCGTCTGCTCGCGCGTCTCGACGTGGGCGTGGCGCTCTTCTTCGTGCTCTCCGGCTTCCTGCTCTCGCGGGCGTGGCTGCAGGCGGCCGCCGACGCCTCGGCGCGACCCGCCACCGGGCACTACCTGTGGAAGCGGTTCCTGCGCATCGTGCCGGTCTACCTGGTCGCGGTGCTGGCCGCGCTGTGGTTCATCGACGCCAACGCCGCCCTCGGCGCCGGCGACCGGGCCGCGGCGGTGCTGCTGTCCTCCTCGATGGTCGACCCCGCCTTCCCGGCGGGCCTGACCCACATGTGGAGCCTGATGGTCGAGGTGCACTTCTACCTGCTCCTCCCGCTGCTGATGCTCCTGGCGACCGGGCGCCGACCCGGTCTCGACGTCCGGCGCACGGTGGCGGTGCTGGCCGCGATGGTGGCGGCCAGCGTGTGGTGGCACCTCGACGGCGCGCTGCGCGTCGGGGAGGGCCGTGACGTCGACGCCGGGCAGTGGCTGCCGGCCTACCTGACCTGGTTCGCCGCGGGCATCGGGCTGGCCCTGGCCCAGGTGCTCCTGGTGCGTGGTCGGGGCGGGCGACCCGTCTCGCTGCTGGCGCGCCTGGCCGCGCAGCCCGGGGTCTGCTGGAGCGCGGCGGTCGGCCTGCTGCTGGTGGCCTCGACCCCGGTGGCCGGGCCGGTCCTGCTCGCCGCCCCGACCGCCGGACAGTCGCTGACCAAGCACCTGCTCTACGCGGCGGTGGGCGCTCTGCTGGTGCTGCCCGCGGTGCTGCGGGTGCGCCGTCCCGACGCGGGCGCCACCACCTTCGACCGGCTGCTGACCAACCGCGGCGCGCGGCACCTGGGCCTGGTCTCCTACGGGATCTTCTGCCTGCACCTGCCGCTGCTGCACCTGGTGATGCGGACGACCGGGTGGGAGCTCTTCGCCGGTCGCGGCCTGCAGATCTGGGCCCTCACGCTGGTGGCCAGCATCGTCGCCGCCGAGGTGGCCTACCGCCTCGTCGAGCGGCCGGCGCTGCGCCTCAAGAGCGTCCATCCCCTGCGCCGCCGCGGTGCGGCACCGGCCGAGAAGAGCACCGCCGCCACCGGCAGCACCACCAGGTAGGCGGGCCAGGCCAGCGTCCCGGCCCAGCCGGCCGGGTCGCCCCAGGGCCGCGCGGCGTACGCCGCCACCGCCGCGAACGCGGGCAGCGCCAGCAGCCACGGCTCCCAGTCGGGCGCACGGCGTCGCAGCAGCACCACGACGCCGACGCTCACCACGGCGAGCAGCAGGCCCGCCCATCCGGCCAGCAGCCCGGCGCCCAGCACAGCGGTGAGCGCCGCCGTCGCGGGACGGGCCTGGCGCGCCGAGAGGGGCGGATGCTCGACGTCGCGGGCCGCGCGGCGGCGCACCAGCGGCACGACGACCACGAGCAGCAGCACCAGCAGGCCCAGCGCCCCGACCACCAGGCCCCAGCGGTAGGCGCGGTCGGGCGCGAAGCGCAGCTCCAGCGGGCCGGCCGACCCGGGCGGGAGCAGCCAGGCCTGCTGCCAACCGTCGACCGTGAGCGGGACCAGTCCCTCGCCCTCGCGCGCGCCGGTCCAGCCGGGGTTGGTGTTCTCCCGCACCGCGGCCAACCTCGCGTCCCCCGGGGGCTCGCCCACATCGCGACCGGCCGGGGAGCGCGCCAGGTCGAGGCCGGCGTCGAGGAGGGCGCCCGGCGCGGGCTCGGGCAACGAGCCCAGCACGACCGACTCCACCGCGAACGCCGCCGTGTCGCTCATCCGCACCGTGGTCTCGCCCTGGGGCAGGCTCAACCGCCGCTGCGTGGGCCCGGCGCCAGGTCCGCAGGGCACCACCTCGGTGCTGCGGCCCGCCGCCAGCTGCGCCGGGGACCCCTCGACGCGGGTGCGCCAGGTGGTCGCTCCGACGCGCAGGTTGGGCCCGGTGCCGCAGGCGTAGCGACGCCGGTCGAGCGAGAGACGCAGCGGCTCGTAGGGCACCCCGCCCAGGCGGAGCTCGCCGATGCCGGCGCCGACCGGGTGCGGCACCCCGTCGAAGCCGAGGTCGGTGACGTCCTCGGTCTCGAGCACCTCGACGTCCAGCGTGTCGGTGCGGACACCCGGCAGGCGTGCCCGGCCGTCGACGAGGTCGACCTCGAGGCTCTGCGCACCCCAGCTCACCCGCACCCGGGTCGGGGTGGCCGCGGCGGCGTCGGCGTCGGTGCGCAGGCGCAGGAAGCGCACCCTCTCGACGCCGAGCCACGAGACCCGCAGGGTCGGGCTCGGGTCGTCCGGGTCGGCGAGCCAGGTCGTGCCGGGGTTGCCGTCGAGGGCCGCCAGGGCCGAGCCCCGCGGGTCCGGCACAGCCGTGCTGCTGGCCTGCACCCCGACCGCGCGGCCCTGCAGCACCAGCCGCGACAACGCGTCGCCGGCGCGGGGACGCACCCGCAGCGCGACCTCGGAGAAGTCGGCCGGGGCGGCCAGGCGCACCACCCGGTCGAGGCCGTCGGCCTCCTCGGGCTCGACGACGCGGCGCTGCACGCAGCGGACCTCGTTGCGCTCCTGCTCGACGTCGCCGAGCTCCACGCACCCGTTCCGGTGGTCCTTGTCGGCGCGCAGCACCACGGCGTCCGGGGCACCCCACGCCTCGGGCAGCAGCGGCAGGACCAGCGGACGGCGCACCTGCACGCCGGGGATGCGGACCTCGGCCAGGCTCAGCGTCCGGTCCGCCTCGAGCGAGCGCACCTCGACGTAGGACGTCGGGCCGCCCTCGAGCGGGACCGTGCGGCTCTCGCCGGGCCCGACCTCGACCGGGTCGGAGGTGCCCGCGCCGGTGCGCACCTGCACCTCCTGGTCGTCGGCGGCGTCGGGGCCGCCGACGAGCCGCACGGTGCTCGGGTCGAGCGGGGTCTCGAGGTCGAGGCGCCACCACGCGGTGCCCGCGCGACCGGGCCCCGAGCGCCACGCCGACTCCTCGGCGCCGTCGAGGGCCGCCCACGGCGAGGACCCCCGCCGGATGCTCCCCAGGGAGTCGGCGTCGGAGGCCGAGGAGGATGCCGACAGCGACGCCGCCCCGACCAGCCGCGCGGTGGTGGACCACCGGTCGCCCTCGTCGAGCAGGTAGTCGCGCACCGGGTTGCCGGTGCGCCGCACGTCGCCCTCGACCAGTGCGGCCGAGCTGCCGTCGTGGATGCGGGCGAAGGAGCGCTCACGCACGCGCAGCCCGTCGCTCAGCACGACGGGGACGTCGTCCAGCTGCTCGGGCAGCTCGGTGGGCACGTCGGCGGCCAGCACGACGGGCCGGTCGTCGAGCGCGCCGGCGTCGACCAGGTCGGCGAGGTCCTCGGGGCCCGCCGCGACCAGGGCAGTGACGTCGGCCGCGACCGCGGGCTCGGCGTCCGTGACGGCCCACACCTCGACGGCCTGGTAGGCGCTCTGCCAGCCGCCGGCCGCGAGCACCCGCCCACCGTCGTCCTGGTCGAGCAGCGCGACCCCGCCCAGCAGCGGCCCGAAGCCGGCCACCTGGACGACCCCTGGGCTCTCGCGCAGGGCCTGGCGCACCAGGACCGGGTCGGGCGCGTCGTCGGCGCGCTCGAGGTCGCCGCGCACCACGACGTAGCGCAGGCCCGCGCGGCGCAGGGACGCAGCCAGCCCCGGGGAGCCGTGGCCCTGCGCCAGGCGTGCCTCGATCCCGTCGAGCATCCGGATGTTCCCGGGGGGCACGAGCGGCACGACGTTGCGCACCGCCCACCGGGTGCCGGCCAGCCACTGCATCGGCTCGTCGTCGGGGTCGCCCCACAGGTAGCGCGCGAAGGTGGAGCCGGGCACGAGCAGCGCGGTCGCATCACCCTCCTCGCGCTCCTGGTCCTCGAGCCAGGCAGCCGTCTCGGTCCAGTAGCCCGGGACCTCGAGGACGGCCCCGGCGGGTGCGACGCGGCCGGCGAGCGCCGGGGCGGCGGCCCCGGCGACGACCGCCACCGTGACGGCCAGCGCCGTCGCGGTGTTCAGGCGCACCAGGCGGGCGGTCCGGGCGTCGCCGGCACGGGCCGCACCTCGGCGCCCCGATGCCACCAGCGCGTCGAGGCTGAGCGCCAGGCCGATGACCAGCGGCAGCCGCAGCACGGGGTCGAACTTGTGCACGTTGCGCAGCGGCGACAGCACCCCGTCGAGCTGCACCTGCAGGGCCGGGGCGAACCAGCCCTGCACCGCACCCAGGTGACCAGCGGTGACCATCAGCAGCCCGACGAGCAGGCCCAGGCCCAGGAAGCGCCGGTGCGGGTGGTCTCGCAGCATCAGCCCGGCGAGCCCGAGCACCAGCACGACCGCCGAGTTCAGCGCCAGGAACGACGTCGTCAACAGGTCTCGTCCCGCCCGCGATCCGCCCTCGACGTAGGGCACCCAGTTCGACGTGCCGCGCAGCGCGTCGACGATCGTGGTGGGGAACGTGGTGACCGACGCCGACTCGATGTAGTCCAGGAACGGGGGGCTGTAGGAGCCCATCAGCGCCAGCGGGACCAGCCACCACAGCGTGCCCAGCAGGGTGAAGGCCGGCCACCAGAGCATCAGCGCGCGCCGCCGCGGCCCGGGCGCGCGGGTCAGCAGCCACAGCGCCCCGAGCGGGATCACCGCGAAGGACGCGGCCGCGTTGACTCCCCCGACCAGGCTGATCGCCAGCGCCGAGAGCGCCGCGGCCCGGCGCGGCGAGCCACGCTCGGCACCCACGACCAGCGGCAGCAGCACCCACGGGACCAGGGCGACGGGCCAGGTCTCGCTCGAGATCGGGCCCATCGTGGTCAGCACCCGCGGGGAGAGGGCGAACGCCGCGCCCGCGACCAGGCACGCCAGGTCGCTGCGCACACCCAGGGCACGGGCCAGCCGGGCGGTGCCGGCGAAGGCGACCGCCAGCACCAGCCCCCACCAGAGCCGTTGCACCACCCAGCCGGGCACGGCCAGGAGCGCGCCGAGCCAGAAGAAGCCGCCCATCGGCCACAGGTAGCCGTAGGCCTGGTTCTGCAGCTGCCCCAGCGCTCCCTCGCCGTCCCACAGGTGCAGCGCGCGAGCCAGGAAGTCGCCCGGCGCCGCGACGAGGTCGAACTTCGTGTCGGCGGCCAGCAGCCCCGGGTCCTGCACGAACGCCAGGCCCACGAGCAGGGCGCAGCCTGCGAGCACGCGCAGACCGAGGCGACCACCGTCGGTCGCGGCGGCCTCGCTCATCGCCGGCGCAGCACGATCACGAGGTTCCAGGTCACGACCTCGCGCAGCACCGGCACCCGCAGCAGCCAACGCGACCACCAGGGGTTGTAGCGCGGGCTGAGGTCGACCAGCTCCACGCCGCCGGCGGCGGCCTCCTGCCGCGCCCAGTCGAGACCGGCCCCCACGGTGACGGCGAAGAGCGACTCGCCGTACCTGTTCTTCGGCTCGTGGCCGTGGGTGCGCGCGTAGCGGCGTCGGGCCCGGGCGCCACCGAGGTAGTGCCACGGCGCGGTCTCGTGCCCGCCCCACGGCCCGAACCACACGGTGTAGCTGATGAAGACCAGGCCGCCCGGCCTGGTGACCCGCACCATCTCGCGGGCCATCGTCCACGGCTCGGGCACGTGCTCGAGCACGTTGGAGGAGTAGCAGACGTCGACGCTGCGGTCGCGGAAGGGCAGCTGCATGCCGCTGCCCACGACGGTGCCGTTGGCGATGGTGCCCAGGCCGGCCAGCTCGCCGACGTCGGAGTCCAGTGCCAGGTAGGTCGCACCCGCGGCGGTGAAGGCGTCGCGGAAGTAGCCGGGACCGCCGCCCACGTCGAGCAGGACCGTGCCCTCCAGGTCGGTGTAGGAGGCCAGCTGGGCGGCGGAGTCCTGCGCCAGGGCGGTGTAGAAGCGCGCCGGGTCGTCCTGCTCGTGGCGGAACTCCCGCAGCAGCCGCACCGACCGGCGCAGCGTGGCGCGGAAGGCCCGGGAGCGGGGACGGGACGTCATCGGGCTCGGCACGCGCGCACCCTACCCACTGGTACCTTCCCCCGATGCACGAACAGCACACCGGGCCGCTCGCCGGTCGCCACGTCGCGTTCCTCAGCTGGCGCGACACCGCCAACCCCGAGGGCGGGGGCGCCGAGCGCTACCTGGAGAAGATGGCGGCCGGCCTCGTCGAGCGTGGCTGCACCGTCACCGTCTTCTGTGCCGCGCACGCCGCTGCGCCGCCCGAGGAGGTCGTCGACGGCGTGCGCTTCGTGCGCCGCGGCACCAAGCTCAGCGTCTACGCCCAGGGCATGCGGGCGCTGCGCCGCGGTGACCTCGACGGTCCGCACGGCGCCCCCGACGTGGTGGTCGACGTCCAGAACGGTCTGCCCTTCTTCTCGCGCCTGGTGACCAGGCGTCCCGTGCTGGTGCTGGTCCACCACGTGCACCGCGAGCAGTGGCCCGTGGTCTACCCGGGCCGCTCGGGCCAGGTCGGCTGGTGGATCGAGCGCCGGCTGGCGCCCTGGCTCTACCGACGCCAGCAGTACGTCGCGGTCTCGAGCGCGACCCGCGACGAGCTCGCCGAGCTCGGCGTCGACCCGGCGCGCACCGCGGTGGTGCACAACGGCACCGACCCCTACGTGCACGTCGACCCCGGCAAGAGCCCGACGCCGATGGTCGCGGTGGTGGGGCGGCTGGTGCCGCACAAGCAGGTCGAGCACGCGGTCGACGCCGTGCTCGCGCTGCGCGCGCGCCACCCCGACCTGCGCCTGCACGTCGTGGGCTCGGGCTGGTGGGAGGCCGAGCTGCACGAGTACGTCGCGGCGCGCGGTGCCGGCGCCAGCGTGGTCTTCGAAGGTCACGTCGACGAGGAGCACAAGCACGAGGTCTACGAGCGGGCCTGGGTCCTGGCGCTGCCCTCGCTCAAGGAGGGCTGGGGCCTGGTGATCGGCGAGGCCGGCATGCACACCACGCCCACACTGGCCTACCGCTCCGCGGGCGGGACCCAGGAGTCGGTGGTCGACGGGCACTCGGGGGTGCTGGTCGACGACCAGGCGAGCTTCACGGCCACGTTGGGCCGGCTCCTGGACGACGCGGCGCTGCGCGAGCAGCTGGGCCGCGGCGCCCTGGAGCAGAGCCGGCGCTTCACGTGGACACGGGCCCAGCAGTCGTTCGCCGACGTGCTGGTGGCGGTGCTGTCGGGCCGGCGGGTGGCCGGCTCCGACTAGCGGGCCCGTCCGGTGGTCCGGGTCAGCCGTTGGTGCCGTACTGGACGACCGGCTGGTTGACGTTCGCCGGCGACGGACCCTCGGTCCCGGTGCTGGAGTTGACCAGGCTGACGACCGTCACGGCGGCGACGACGCCGCCGACCGCGGTGGTGGTGACGGTGGCGACGATGGCGGACAGACCGCCACTGAGAATTGCAGACACAGAAGACCCTCCCTCAAAGGTGACTGGAGAGTAGCAGCGCGTAGCACCGATGTGACGATTTCTTGACTCATCGGTAACGAGAGGTCCGTACCCTCTGCCAGGCGCGACCGGCCGCCGCAGCCAGCAGGGCCAGCCAGGCCGCCCACGCCACCACCATCGCCACCACCCAGCTCGCGGGTGCGCGTCGTCCCCCGGCCCCCGCCACCTCGGTCACCACCAGGTCCTGGGTGCGCAGCAGCTCGCGCCCGGCCAGCTCGACCGACGCGTCGTCGCGCCCTCCGGGGGCCGTGCGGTCGCGCACCACCACGCCGATGCCCGAAGCCGCCAGTGCCTCGGACCTGGAGGCCGCGTCGGCCGCGGAGAGCGCCTGGGCGGCGCGGCGGGCCCGGGGGTCCTCCCCCGCGACCGCGACGCCCGAGACGACCAGCTCGTCGCCGGCCACGTGGTCCCGCCCCAGGTAGCGCCCCAGGGGGTCGAGCACCGTGCGTCCGCCGTTCCAGGCAGGGGCCCGGAAGGGGCTCAGCGGCAGCACCAGCACGTCGCCGGGCCCGGCCGCGGCCACCGCCGCGCGCGCCTGCTCGTACGACGACGGGTAGGACACCGCGCGCAGGTCGCCGGCCACGTCGGGCATCAGCGTGACCGGCCAGGTGGTCAGCAGCGCGCCGACCACGAGGCCCGGCGCCAGCGGCAGCCGTCCCGGCCACGCGCGGACGACCCACGCACGCACCTCGACGACCCCCTGGGCCACGACCGGGACCAGCAGCGGCGCGCACAGCACCAGGACCCGCGCGCCGTCCCGGACCACCCCGGCGCCCGGCACGGTGGCGGCCAGCCAGCCCAGCGCGCCCGGGGCCAGCCAGGTCGCGACCGCGGTGCCCCATCCCAGCAGCCACAGCACCAGCAGCCCGCCGGCCTCTCGGGTGCCGACCCGCCGCCACCAGCCGCGCCAGCCCACCGCGGCGAGCAGCACCAGGACGCCCGTCGAGACCCAGGCCGCGGCCCCGGCGCGGGAGGCCGGCAGGACCTCGGCGTTCCAGGCGCCACCCAGGCCGAGCGCCGCCAGTGGGCCGGGCAGCGCGCCCTCGTCGGCCAGCGCGAAGACCGCGGCCCCGGCGGGGTCGCCCAGCGCCGCGCCCGCGTGCAGCAGACCAGCCACCAGCCACGGCGCGTTGGCCAGCAGCGCCACCGCCGCCACCCTGGCCACCTGCACCGGCTCCCGTCGGGTCGCGAGGACCAGCAGCACGGCGGCGGTGGCCAGCCCGGCGCTCGCGCTCAGCGAGCCGACGACGACCAGCAGAGCCAGCACGCCGGGCATCCGGCCCTCCTCGCGCCAGCGCCGGGCCGCGCCGACCAGCCACGGGAGCGCGGCGTACCCCAGCAGGACGGGCCAGTGCCCCAGGCCCAGCCGCTCGACCACCAGGGGGTTCCACTGCCACAGCGTCACCGCCGCCAGCGCGCCCAGCAGGCTGCCCCGGGGGGCCAGCCGCGCGGCGCCCAGCCCGCCGACGACCAGCGAGCCCAGCAGCACGAGCTTCTGCAGCACCATCCCCGGCACGACGTCGTCGAGCACCGCCACCACCGCGTCCGAGGGCACCGCACGCGGCAGCCCGCTGCCCGTGCCGAGGGCGTCGGAGCGCAGCGCCAGGTCGGGCACCCAGACCATGTCGTAGGTGAGCACGTAGCCCGGGGCGAGCGCGGGGCCGAGCAGCAGCACGGCGAGCAGCACCGACCAGAGCGGCACCACCAGTCCTCGTCGCCGCCCCAGGTCCACGCGCGAAGGAAACCACACCGTCACCGGCCGGACCCGCCGAAGTTGCTCGTGGTGCGGCCCGCTGACCTACCCTCGACCCGTGACGAGCACCACGGAGGACGCGCCGAGCGGCCCCACCGCCCCCGGCGCCGGCGCCCCGGGTCGCACCGGCCTGCGGGCCCTGCTGCGCGGCAGCGCGGGCATCGCCGTGGCCATGGGCGTCATGAACGTGGCGACCTACGCCTTCCAGATGATCTCGGCCCGCCTGCTCGGTCCGGCAGACTACGGCGCGCTCGCGCCGCTGATGGCGCTGCTGATGGTCGTCGCGGTGCTGCAGCTGGGCCTGCAGGCCACCGGTGCCCGCCGGATCTCCGCCGACCCCGACCACGTCGCCCAGATCGAGGGCGTGGTGCTCGCCGTGACCTACCGCGCCGCCCTCGGCCTCGGCGCGCTGATGCTCGTGCTCTCCCCCGTGGTCATGGTGGTGCTGCGCCTCGACAGCGTGCTGCCGGCGGCGCTGCTCGCCCTGAGCGCCGTCCCGCTCACCGTGATGGGCGGCCAGGCCGGCATCCTGCAGGGCGAGCGCCGCTGGCTGCCGCTGGGGATGGTCTACCTCGGCATGGGCGTCCCGCGGGTGCTCGTCGGCACCCTGTGCCTCCTGGTCTCCCCCACCGAGACCGCGGCGATGCTCGGCGTGATGATCGCGATGTTCGTGCCGGCGGTCATCGGGTACGTCGCCCTGCGCCGCCCGCGCGAGGCGGGCAGCCACAGCGAGGCGCACACGCGGCGCCCCGTGGCCCGCGAGGCGGTCACCGCCTCGCTGGCCCTGCTGGCCTTCTTCGTGCTCTCCAACGCCGACATCGTGGTGGCCCGCAACGTCCTCGACGACCACGACGCCGGGCTCTACGCCGCCGGGCTGATCCTGACCAAGGCGGTGCTGTTCCTGCCCCAGTTCGTGGTGGTCGTGGCGTTCCCGTCGATGTCGACGGTCGAGGAGCGTCGCCTGGCCCTGCTGCGCAGCCTGGGCCTGGTCGCTGCCCTCGGGGTGGTCGCCACGCTGGGCGCCTGGCTGCTCAGCGGGCTGGCCATGGTCTTCGTCGGGGGCCAGGAGTACGCCGACGTGCAGTCGCGGCTGTGGCTCTTCGCGGTGGTCGGCACCCTGCTGGCGATGCTGCAGCTGCTGGTCTACTCGGTCCTCGCGCGCCGGGGCACCCGCTCGGCGTACCTGGTGTGGCTGGCGGTGCTCGTGCTGGTCGCCGCGGCGGCCGCCACCGCCTCGTTGAGCGCGCTGGTGCTCGTGGTGATCGCCGTCGACGCGACCCTCTTCACCGCCCTGCTGGTGCTGAGCCTGCACCGCCTGCGCGACCCGGCCTGAATCTCGCGCCGACCCGGCCCCAGCTTCGCGTCGAGCCGGCCCGGATCGGCGCCGTCGGTCAGTGCGCGGCCTCGTGCCAGCTGCGCCCGGTGCCGACCGACACGTCGAGCGGGACCGTCAGCTCGGCGGCGGCGCCCATCTCGGCGCGCACCAGCGCCTCGAGGGGCTCGCGCTCACCGGGGGCCACCTCGAGCACCAGCTCGTCGTGGACCTGCAGCAGCATCCGCGAGGAGAGCGACGACTCGTCGATGGCGCGCTGCACGCGCAGCATGGCGATCTTGATCAGGTCGGCGGCCGAGCCCTGGATCGGGGCGTTGAGAGCCATCCGCTCGGCCATCTCGCGGCGCTGGCGGTTGTCGCTGGTCAGGTCGGGCAGGTAGCGGCGGCGTCCCTCGATCGTCTCGGTGTAGCCGGTGCGCCGGGCCTCGTCGACGATCCCGCCCAAGTAGTCACGGATGCCGCCGAAGGTCTCGAAGTACTCGTCCATCAGCCCCCTGGCCTCGGCCGGCTCGATGCCCAGCTGCTGGCCCAGGCCGAAGGCCGAGAGACCGTAGGCCAGGCCGTAGTTCATCGCCTTGATCTTGGCCCGCTCCTCGGTGCCGACCTGCTCGGCCGGGATGTCGAAGACCCGCGCGGCGGTGATCGAGTGGAAGTCGCTGCCGGAGCGGAACGCCTCGATGAGCAGCGCGTCCTCGGAGAGGTGCGCCATGATCCGCATCTCGATCTGGCTGTAGTCGGCCGTCATCAGCGACTCGTGCCCCTCGCCCACCACGAAGGCCTCGCGGATGCGCCGGCCCTCCTCGGTGCGCACCGGGATGTTCTGCAGGTTGGGGTCGGTGCTGGACAGGCGCCCGGTGGCGGCGATGGTCTGGTTGAAGGTGGTGTGGATGCGACCGTCGGAGGCCACGGTCTTGAGCAGGCCCTCGATGGTCTGGCGCAGCCGGATGACGTCGCGGTGGCGCAGCAGGTGCAGCAGGAACGGGTGCTCGGTCTTGACGTAGAGCGCCTGCAGCGCGTCGGCGTCGGTGGTGTAGCCGGTCTTGGTGCGCTTGGTCTTCGGCATCGCGAGCTCGTCGAAGAGCACCACCTGCAGCTGCTTGGGCGAGCCGAGGTTGATCTCCTTGCCGATCACGGCGTACGCCGCGTCGGCGGCCGCGCGCACCTCGTCACCGAAGTGCGACTCCAGGGACTCGAGGTGCTCGGTGTCGACCGCGATGCCGGTCGTCTCCATGCGGGCCAGCAGGTGCACCAGCGGGAGCTCGACGTGGGCGAGCAGCTCGGTGCCCCCGTGCTCGGCGACGGCGCCGTCGAGCGCCTCGGCCAGGTCGAGCACGGCACGCGCGTGCAGCATCGCGGTGCGCGCCGCCGAGTCGCCGGCACCCTCCAGACCGGAGTCGAGACCGGCGTCGAGGCTGTCGAGGCTGAGCTGGCCGTCGTCGCCGCCGCCCTGCTTGAGCTCGCGCTTGAGGTAGCGCAGCGTCAGGTCCGCCAGGTCGTAGGAGCGCTGGTCGGGGCGCACCAGGTAGGCGGCCAGGGCGGTGTCGGACTGCAGGCCCTCGAGCCGCCAGCCGCGCGCCGCCAGCGCCAGCATCGGGCCCTTGGCGTCGTGCAGCACCTTGGGGCGGTCGGGGTCGGCGAGCCAGGCCGCGACCGCGGCGTCGTCGTCGGGGGTGATCTCGGCGGCGTCGAACCAGGCCGCGGTGCCGTCGTCGGCGGCCAGCGCGAGCGAGTGCACCTCGCCCGTGCCCGCTCGCCAGGTGCCCTGCACGGTGACACCGACACGCTCCACGGCGTGCTGGGCGAGCCACGCGGCCACCTCGCCGGGAGCCAGCCGGGCGCCCTCGAGCTCGAAGCCGGAGCCGTCGACGACCTCCTCGGAGGTCAGCGTCTCGAAGAGCCGGTCGCGCAGCACCCGGAACTCCAGGCCGTCGAAGAGGGTGTGCACCTCCTGGCGGTCCCAGGGACGCAGCGCCAGGTCGGCGGGGCGCAGCTCGAGGTCGAGGTCGCGCACGAGGGCGTTGAGGCGCCGGTTGCGCATCACCTCGCCCAGGTGCTCGCGCAGCGCCTCGCCCTTCTTGCCGGTGATCTTGTCGGCGTGGGTGATGACGTTGTCGAGGCCGTCGTAGGTGTTGATCCACCGCGCCGCGAAGCCCTGGCCCACACCGGGCACGCCCGGGAGGTTGTCGGAGGTCTCCCCCACGATCGCGGCCAGCTCGGGGTAGCGCGCGGGCGGCACGCCGTACTTGGTCTCGACCGCCTCGGGGGTCATCCGGGCCAGGTCGGAGACGCCCCGCATCGGGTAGAGCACCGTGGAGCGCTCCGTCACCAGCTGCAGCGAGTCGCGGTCGCCGGTGAGGATCAGCACCTCCATCTCGGGGTCCTCGGCGAGGGCCTGGGTCACGAGGGTGGCGATGATGTCGTCGGCCTCGTAGCCCTCCTTCTTCAGGAAGGGGATGCGCAGCGCGTCGAGGACCTCCTCGATCAGCGGCAGCTGGCTGGAGAACTCCCCGGGCGTCTTCTGGCGCTTGGCCTTGTACTCGGAGTACTCGGCCATCCGGAACGTCTGGCGCGAGACGTCGAAGGCCACGCCCACGTGGGTCGGCTGCTCGTCGCGCAGCACGTTGATGAGCATCGAGGTGAAGCCGTAGACGGCGTTGGTGTGCTGGCCCGTGGTGGTGGAGAAGTTCTCGACCGGCAGCGCGAAGAAGGCCCGGTAGGCCAACGAGTGGCCGTCGAGCAGGAGCAGCCGCGGGCGGGTGGGGGCAGTCGTCTCGGGCACGCAGCGACCCTAACCGTTGGCGCCGACGACGCCTCGCTAGGTTGAGCCCATGAGCGAGATGGACGTGGAGCAGTACGTCGCCGCGATGCCGCAGGGCATGGGCGCACTGAACGAGAAGATGGGCGTCGAGCTGCTCGAGGTCTCCAGCGAGCGGGTGGTGGCCACGATGCCCGTCGAGGGCAACACCCAGCCCTACGGCCTGCTCCACGGCGGCGCCTCGGTGGTGCTGGCCGAGACGCTCGGCTCGATCGGCTCCGCGGTGCACGCCCACCCCGACCGGGTCGCGGTGGGCGTCGACATCAACGCCACCCACCACCGCTCGGCCACCAGCGGGACGGTGACCGGCGTCGCCACCCCCGCGCACCTGGGGCGCACGAGCGCCACCTGGGAGGTGGTGATCACCGACGAGCGCGGCAAGCGGGTGTGCACCTCGCGGATCACCTGCTCGCTGGTGCCCCGCGAGCGCGTGGGGCTCTAGCCGGCGCTCTGCTGGCGACGCAGCGAGCGTCGCGCCGCGAGCATCTGCCCGCGCGCCGAGCGGGGGCGCTCGGAGACCGGCCGCTGCGCCTCGACCTTCGCACGCACCGACGGCGTGGCCGCGACCCGCAGCACCGCCTGGGGGCGCAGGGCGAGCCGGGCCATGAACCGGTTGGCATCGCGCGAGGACGCGGAGGCCGCGGTCATCACGTGCGAGATGCCGAGGTCCTCCGCCCAGGCGACGGCCGCCTCGACCAGCGTGCGGCCGACGCCGTGCCGGCGCAGGTCGGGCACCACGGTCGGCGTGTAGCACTGGACCACGGGCTCGAGGTTGATCGGGCTCAGCGTCGCCACGCGCAGCAGCACCGCGCCGGCCGGCCGGCCGTCGTGCTCGGCGACCAGCAACCGCTGCTCCGACGAGAGCGCGGCCTCCTTGATCACCTGCTCGAGGTCGGCGACCTGCTCCTCGCGGTCGCAGCGGCGAAGGTGCTCGCTCCAGAGGTCGGCCAGGAACAGCGCGTCCTGCTCGCCCGCGCACCGCAGGCTCACCGAGCTCCGACTCATCGCGTGCGCCTTTCGGACCCTCAGCAGTGGTGCGCCCGCGTGGGCGCGTCCGTCCGGGCGAGACTACGCTCCTGCGCGCCGTGCTGTCGCATGGTCGAGACCACCTTTACCTCGCCCTCCGGGGCCGGACATCCTCGAGGAACCGTGAGCCCGCTGCTGCTGTCCCCGCCCCCGATGCTGGTGCCCGGTGTCGGCACGGCCGTCAACGTCACCACGGTGCTGCTCGGCTGCCTGCTGGGCGTGCTGCTGGGCCACCGCCTGCCCGAGCGCACCCGCGAGCTGGTCACCGACGGGCTCGGGCTGGTGACCCTGCTGATCGCGGCCACCGCCGCCGTCGAGGTGCTCTCACCGACGCTGGCCGACGAGGTCGGCGACAGCGCACCCATGCTGATCGTGCTGGGCTCGGTGCTGCTGGGCGGCATCACCGGGTCCCTGCTGCGCCTCGAGCAGCGCGTCGAGGGCCTGGGCCGGTTCCTGCAGCGCCGCCTGGCCGGCGGCGCCGGCTCGGTCGACCGCCAGCGCTTCGTCGAGGGCTTCGTCGTCGCCTCGCTGGTCTTCTGCACCGGACCGCTGACCATCCTGGGCTCGCTCAACGACGGCCTCGGCAACGGCGCCGACCAGCTGTTCCTCAAGTCCACGCTCGACGGCTTCGCCGCGATCGCCTTCGCCGCGTCCTTCGGGTGGGGGGTCGCGGCCTCGGTGCTGACCATCGTGGTCGTGCAGGGCGGCCTGACACTGGCCGGCCTCGGCCTGGGCGACCTGCTGCCGGAGGCCCACCTGGCCGCGGTCACCGCGGTGGGCGGACTGGTGCTCGTCGGGGTCGCGCTGCGGCTGCTGCGGATCCGTGAGGTCGCGGTCTCCGACCTGCTGCCGGCGCTCGTGGTCGCCCCCCTGCTGGTGCAGCTGGTCGCCGTCCTCCGGTGACGGAGTTCCCGCGATCACGTCACGATTCGGCAACGCTCCCCCGGTGTGCCGCGTCTCACACCCCGTGAGGTCTACCGTGACCGTGCTACGCCAGACCTCCGGGGGTCGGGCACCGGTGAAGGCACCAACACCTGAGGAAAGGGTTCACCACGTGAATCGATCGACCACATCCCACTGGGTCAAGCTCATGGCCGGCACCGCCGCGCTCGGCCTGGTGCTGACCGCCTGCGGCTCGGAGGACTCCGAGCCCGAGGCCACTGACAACGAGCCCACCAGCGAGTCGAGCGAGTCGCCGGCGCCCGCCGACGACGAGTTCACCAACGACGAGTGCGCCGACGGCTCCTCGAACGCCGACACGTTCAAGGCCGGCGGCATCCTGCCGCTGACCGGCAACCTCGCGTTCCTCGGCCCGCCCGAGGTCGCCGGTGTCGGCATGGCCGTCTCCGACATCAACGCCGCCGGCGGCGTCAACGGCGCGCAGGCGTGCCACCAGATCGAGGACTCCGGTGACACCACCGACCTGTCCATCAGCACCGCCTCGGCGCGCAAGCTGATCCAGGACGAGGCCTCGGTCGTCATCGGTGCCGCGTCCTCCAGCGTCTCGCTGAACTTCGTGGACCGCCTCACCGCCGCCAAGGTCACCCAGGTCTCCCCCGCCAACACCGCGGTCGACCTGAGCGGCTACAGCGACTTCTACTTCCGCACCGCCCCGCCGGACGGCATCCAGGGCAACGCCCTCGGTTCGCTGATCTCCTCCGACGGCTTCCAGAAGATCGCGTTCATCGTCTTCTCCGACACCTACGGCACCGGCCTGCGTGACGTGGTCCAGGAGACCGTCGAGGCCGGCGGTGGCGAGTGCACCTACGGCTGCAAGGGCGACGGCGACGAGTTCCCGGCCGGTCAGACGACCTTCTCCTCCGAGGTCTCGGCCGCCGTCAACTCCAACCCCGACGCGATCGTGATCCTCGCGTTCGACGAGACGAAGGCCATCGTGCCCGAGCTCGCCTCGACCGGGTGGGACATGTCGGCGACGTACTTCTCCGACGGCAACACCGCCGACTACTCGGAGGACTTCGAGTCGGGCACCCTGACCGGCGCCCAGGGCACCATCCCCGGTGCCGACGCGGCCCAGGACTTCAAGGACCGCCTGATCGCCTGGAACGAGTTCGCCTTCGGTGACGGCCTGACCGACTTCGCCTACGCGGCCGAGTCGTACGACGCCACCATCCTCGCGGCCCTGGCCGCCTACAAGGGCGGTGCGACCGACTCCGAGACGGTGCAGCAGAACTTCGCTGCGGTCTCCGGCGCCACCGACGGCGAGGAGTGCACCTCCTACGCCGACTGCACCGCCATGCTCGACGAGGGCAACGAGGTCCGCTACGTCGGTCCCTCGGGCATCGGTCCCATCGACGAGGAGAACGACCCGTCCTCCGCGTTCGTCGGGATCTACACCTTCAACGAGGACAACAAGAACGAGCTGACCGCCACGGTCGAGGGCCAGAAGCAGTCCTGACCCCCTGACGCTCGTCGACGAGGGCCCCGCACCGATCCTGGTGCGGGGCCCTTCGCCGTCCCCCGGGGCGCGACGTGGACGGTGGGCCGGCGTCGCCTCCCACGGCCACCGGCGCGCGTACACGCTGTCACCCGGACATGCGTACGGCCCCGGACCACGAGGTCCGGGGCCGTGCGGCGTACGTCGCGCAGTGGGCGGCGTGGCTACTCCTTGCCGACCTCCTTGGCCAGCGTGCCCAGGTAGAGCTCGATGACCTTGGGGTCGTTGGCCAGCTCGCGACCGCCGCCGGTGTAGGCGTCGCGCCCCTGGTCGAGGACGTAGCCGCGGTCGCAGACCTGCAGGCAGCGACGGGCGTTCTGCTCGACCATCACCACGCACACGCCGGTCTTGTTGATCTGGCGGGTGCGGATGAACGTCTCGTCCTGGCGCACCGGCGAGAGGCCGGCCGACGGCTCGTCGAGCAGCAGCACGGACGGCTCCATCATCAGCGCGCGGGCCATCGCCAGCGACTGACGCTCACCGCCCGACAGCGCGCCGGCGCTGCGGTCCTTGCGCTCGTGCAGGTTGGGGAACAGGTCCCACATCGCGTCGAGGCGCTCCCGCAGCTTCTTGGGGCGCAGGAAGAGCCCCATCCGCAGGTTCTCCTGGATGGACAGCGACGGGAAGACGTTCTCCGTCTGCGGCACGAAGCCCACGCCCATCTGGACCAGCTGGTTGGCGCGCATGTTGGTGATGTCGCGCTCACCCAGGTGCACGCTGCCGGAGTGGATCTTCACCAGCCCGAACATCGCCTTGAGCAGGGTGGACTTGCCGGCACCGTTGGGGCCGATGATGCCGATCATCTCGCCGGGGTAGGCGGTCAGGCTGCACCCGTTGAGGATGTTGACGCCCGGCAGGTAGCCGGCGACCAGGTCCTTGGCCTCGACCACGGGCCGCGAGCCGGCCGGGACGCCCGGCGGCAGCTCGGCGTTCGTCTGGGTGGTCATCGCTTCCCCTTCTCCGCGTCCCGTCGGGCCGCCTCTTCCTCGTCGGCCTCGTGGTGCAGCTCCTTGACGACCTCGTCGCTGAGCAGGTCGTCGTCGCCCAGGTCGGTGTCGTGGTGCGCGCCCAGGTAGGCGTCGATCACCGCGGGGTTGGCCATCACGGTGTCGGCCGGGCCCTCGGCGACGATCCGGCCCTCGGCCATCACCACGACCCAGTCGGAGATGT
Source organism: Nocardioides sp. 31GB23 (assembly GCF_040012395.1). Classification (NCBI taxonomy): domain Bacteria; kingdom Bacillati; phylum Actinomycetota; class Actinomycetes; order Propionibacteriales; family Nocardioidaceae; genus Nocardioides; species Nocardioides sp. 31GB23. The sequence goes on from NZ_JBDYKJ010000010.1 coordinate 30,085, forward strand.
GCTGCACGACGTGCATGTCGTGCTCGACGAAGAGCACGGTCATGCCCTCGTCGCGCAGGCTCTGGATGTGGCCGAGCAGCGACTGGGTCAGCGCCGGGTTCACCCCGGCCATCGGCTCGTCGAGCATGATCATGGTCGGGTCGGTCATCAGCGCCCGGGCCATCTCGAGGAGCTTGCGCTGGCCGCCGGAGAGGCTGCCCGCGTAGTCGTCCTTCTTCTCCAGCAGCTTGAAGCGGGCCAGCAGCTCCTCGGCCTTGGCCCGCACCTCGCCCTCCTGGGACTGCCACAGCGGCCTGAACATGGCCTTGGCCAGGCTCTCGCCGGTCTGGTCCTTGGCGCCCAGCATCATGTTGTCCATCACCGTCATCCGGCTCAGCGCCTTGGTGAGCTGGAAGGTGCGCACCATGCCGGCCTTGGCCACCTTGGGCGCCGAGGTCTTGTCGAGCTTGGCCCCGTTGAAGGACCAGTGCGCGCCCTTGCCGGCCGACGACGGCTTGTCGAAGCCCGTGATGAGGTTGAAGAACGTCGTCTTGCCGGCACCGTTGGGCCCGATCAGCGCGGTGATGAGGCCGCGCTGGACCTCGAGGTGCTCGACGTCGACGGCCGTGATGCCACCGAAGTGCCGGGTGATGCGGTCGACGGTCAGGATCGGCTCGGGCTTGGCCGCTCCCGGCTCCTGGACCACGCCCGCCATCAGTGCGCGACGCGCGGCGGGGTCGGCCAGGTCGCCCTGGCCGGCGGTCGTCGTGGTCCCGCTCGGGGTGCTCGGGGTCGTGGGCTCAGACATGGAAACGCAGCTCTCTCTTGTTGCCGAGGATGCCTTGTGGTCGGAAGATCACCAACAGGACCAGTGCCACGCCGACGACGACGTAGGAGAACTGCTCGGTCTGCTGGGTGCTCATGATGCTGTTGGGCACGTAGGCGCCGGACAGCTCGCGGACCAGGATGCGGGCGGAGAAGAAGATGATCGAGCCGAGCACCGGGCCGAAGATCGTGGCGGCGCCACCGAGCAGCAGCGCGGTGTAGGCGAAGAAGGTCAGCTGGCGACCCATCGAGTCGGCCTGCACGGAGCCGGTCAGCACGTAGACCATGCCGCCGAGGGCACCGAACATGCCACCGATGATCAGGGCCTGCATCTTGATGGCGAAGACGTTCTTGCCGAGGCTGCGCATCGCCTCCTCGTCCTCGCGGATGCCGCGCAGGAGTCGGCCCCAGGGGCTGCGCACCAGGAGGAACACGATGATGCAGGAGACGCCCACCAGGGACCAGGCCACCGCCCGGACCCACCAGCCGTCCACGCTGGTGCGCGGCTCGCTCTGGGGGAAGGAGAAGAACAGCGCCAGGAACAGCACGACGCTGAGCGCGGCGATCACGAGCTTGGGCGTGGCCGTGGTGCCCACCTTCGGCGGCTCGCCGTCGGCTGCCTTGGCCCGCTTGGCCACCACGACGATGGCCGCGATCGCGGCCACGGCGACCAGGAGGCCGACCACGCGCAGCGCAGCGCCGCCGCCGGCGTCGAGGTAGTTGAGCGGCAGCAGGTCGAAGCTGCCGCTGCCGAAGAACGACAGGTCCATGAACGGGCCCTGGTAGTCCTTGCCGAAGATGCCCTGCGAGCCTCCGGTGAAGTCCTCGAAGGCGGCCAGGCGACCGGTGTAGCGGATGATCTCCGCCGCCGAGATCGTCACGATGGCCAGGTAGTCGCCTCGTAGCTTCAGCGTGGGCAGACCCAGGATCAGCGAGAACAGCACCGAGACGACGAGCCCGATGAGCACGGCGACGGCCAGCGGGATGTCGTAGGTGATCGAGATGGCCATGCCGTAGGCGCCGAGCAGCATGTAGCCGGCCTGGCCGATGTTGAGCAGGCCGGTGAAGCCGAAGTGGATGTTGAGGCCGATGACGGCGATGGCGACGGCCGCGGTGTCGGGCGAGATGGCCTCGCCGACCACGGCGTCGAGGATTCCGAGGAACTCGTTCATCTGCAGGCTCCTTCTCAGCCGACTCGGACGGCGCGTCCGAGCAGGCCCTGGGGCCTGACCATCAGCAGCAGGATGAGGATGACCAGCGCCACCGCGTACTTGAGGTCACCGGGAGCGCCCAGCGGACCGGCGAGCTCCACGACGAGACCGATGATGATGGCGCCGACGAAGGCACCGAAGGCGGTGCCCAGGCCACCCAGCGTCACGGCCGCGAAGAGCAGCAGCAGGATCTGCATGCCGGTGTCCCAGCGGATGCCGTTGCTGACCACCAGCGCGTAGAAGACGCCGCCGAGACCGGCCAGCGCGGTGGCCGCGATCCACACGAGGCGGATGATGCGGTCGACGTCGATGCCCGAGGCCGCCGCCAGCGCGGGGTTGTCGGAGACCGCGCGGGTGGCCTGGCCGACCCGGGTGCGCAGCAGCACGAAGCCGACGGCCGCGATCGCGACCAGCGCGACGCCCATCGCCACGAAGGACATGTCGGTCATCCGGACGGGGCCGATCTCGACCACGTCGAAGGTGCGCACGACGACCTTCTGCTGCGAGGCACCGACGAAGAACTGGAAGGCGTACTGCGCCGCGAGCGCCAGACCGATCGTCACGATCATCATCTGGGTCAGGCCCAGTCCACGGCGTCGCAGTGGTTGCCACATCAGCCGGTCCTGCACGTAGCCCGTCGCGCCGCAGATGACGGTGGTGAGCAGGATGCCCACCCACAGGTTCATGCCCGCGACGTTGACCAGGCCGTAGGCGACCATGCCGCCCAGCGTCACCTGCTCGGCGTGGGAGAAGCTGGACAGGCCGGTGGTGCCGTAGATCAGGGAGAGTCCGACCGAGGCGAGCGCGAGCAGCAGCCCCAGCCGCAGGCCCTGCGCGACGCTCTGGACGATCTGCTCGCCGAACCCGGCACCCTCGGCGTCGTAGTCGACCGAGCGGACCTCCAGGTCGGGGGCCACGGTGCGGCCGAGCTTGACCGGCACGCGGATGCTGCCGTCGTCCTCCTGGAACCGCGGGGCCGGCGGGATGATCTCGACGTCGTCGGGCAGCGACTCGGGGTCGACGAAGAGGAAGTAGTCGCCCGCCTCGTCCACCTGGAAGCTGTACTTGCCGTCGGGGCCCGTGGTGAGCGCGTCGACCTCGGTGCCGGCGTCGTCGCGCAGCACCACGTCGGCACCCTCGACCGGGTTGGTCCGGTTGCCGACGGTGCCGCTGACGCAGGCGGTCTGGCCGGGCTGGGCCAGGCAGAGTGTCGCCACGCCGGCGCTCGCCGGCGAGGCACCGAGGCCCAGAGCGAGGAGCGGGGCCAGCAGCATGCCCATGAGGGCACCGACCACGGACGTTCGTCGTCGTAGGCCAGGTGGCCTGGGGCAAGCCTTCACGTGCGATCTCCTCTCGCGCGCCCGGCTGGGCGCCGCCCGGCAGTCTAGGGGCACAGTGAGACCTACCTCACCACAACGCCGTCAACTTCTCGTCGCGTCGTGGCGGGCTTTACCGGCTCGTGACCGAGCCGAGACCAAGAGAGGTGCTCAGCCGCCCTGCGGCGACGAGTCCTCGCCGTCGCCGGCGGCGGATCCGGCGACGCCGTGCTCGACGACGCCGTCGGCGACCTGGCGCATCGAGAGCCGCAGGTCCATCGCGGTCTTCTGGATCCAGCGGAAGGCCTCGGGCTCCGAGACCCCCAGCTCGCGCTGCAGCACGCTCTTGGCGCGGTCGACGCTCTTGCGGGTCTCGAGCCGGTCGGTCAGCCCGGCCACCTCGGTCTCCAGCGCCTGCACCTCGGCGAACCGGCTCAGCGCCATCTCGATCGCCGGCACCAGGTCGGTGTGGCTGAACGGCTTGACCAGGTAGGCCATCGCGCCGGCGTCGCGGGCGCGCTCGACCAGCTCTCGCTGGGAGAAGGCCGTCAGCACGATGACCGGCGCGATCCGCTGGCCCGCGATCGCCTCGGCCGCCGCGATCCCGTCGAGGACCGGCATCTTGACGTCGAGGATCACCAGGTCGGGCCGGTGCTCCTGCGCCAGGCGTACGGCGCTCTCGCCGTCGCCGGCCTGGCCCACGACGTCGAAGCCCTCCTCGGCGAGCATCTCGGCGAGGTCCATGCGGATCAGCACCTCGTCCTCGGCGATGACGACGGTGCGGGAGGTCGCGGTCGGGTCAGTCACCCGCCCAGGCTAGCGACGCTCCCGCGTCGCCGCGCGTTCAGGGAGTCGGCTACCCTGACCGCGGCCCAGGCCGGGTTGGCGGAACGGCATACGCGGTGGTCTCAAACACCACTGTCCGCGAGGACTTGTGGGTTCGAATCCCACACCCGGCACCGAGTTCTCGGCCCTGCCACCTCTCGATCCACCGACTGTCGGTGGCAGCGTCCAGCATGAGCGGCATGCCGCACGTCCGCCCCGAGAGCACCGTGCGCAGCGCCCTGGCCGCCGGTGCGGCCGGGGTCCCGGATCGGGAGAACGCCCTCATGCACGGGGTCGCCCTCTCCACCATCCGACGCTGGAGGCGGCTGTACCAGCAGGAGGGACGGGCACGCGGGCAGGACCACACGACGGCCCGGTGCCCTCGCTGCGACGGGGGCCGGCTCCACGAGCCGGCCTACGCCGAGCTCCTCGGCTGGTACCTCGGCGACGGGCACATCAGCGCAGGACGTCGAGGTGTCTGGAACCTGCACGTCTTCAACGACGTGAGCTACCCGGATCTCAACGACCGGATCGCCCTGCTGATGACCCTGGTGAAGCCGGGAGGGCGTCCGCACGTGCGGCTCAAGCCCGGGTGCGTCGTGACGACGGTCTCCTGGAAGCACTGGCCGTGCCTGTTCCCACAGCACGGTCCCGGCAAGAAGCACCACCGGGAGATCGCCCTGACCGACTGGCAGCACGACATCGTCGCCCGACGACCGGCGGCCCTCCTGGCGGGCCTGTTCCACTCCGACGGCTGCCGCGTCGCCAACTGGACCCACAAGCTCGTGGCCGGCGAGCTGAAGCGCTACGACTACCCGCGCTGGCAGTTCAGCAACAGGTCGGAGGACATCCTGGGTCTCTGCTGCTGGGCGCTCGACCTGACGGGCGTGGCGTGGCGCCGGTCGGGGCCGAGCACCGTGAGCGTCTCGACGCGCGCCGGGGTCGCCCGGCTCGACGAGCTGGTCGGGCCGAAGACCTGACCGGGGCGGGGCTCAGCCGCGGCGGTAGGCCGGGGCCACCTCGTTGATGGCGTCGCCCATCTGGTGGATCCGCAGGGCGTTGGTGGACCCGGGTATGCCCGGGGGCGCACCGGCGATGATCACGACCAGGTCGCCCTCGGCGACCCGACCGATCTTCAGCAGCTGCTCGTCGACCTGGCGCACCATCTCGTCGGTGTGCTCGACCTCGACGGTGCGGAACGTCTCCACGCCCCAGGTCAAGGAGAGCTGGGAGCGCACGATGTTCTCGGGCGTGAAGGCCAGCAGGGGCACCCGTCCCCGCAGCCGCGCCATCCGCCGGGCGGTGTCGCCGCTGGTGGTGAACGCGACGACGTACTTCGCGTCGACACGCTCCGCGACCTCCGCGGCCGCCTTGGCGATCACGCCGGAGCGCGTGTGCGGGTCCCAGTCGATGGTGGCCACGCCGGAGCCGTTGCTGGCCAGGGCGTGGTTCTCTGTGGAGGTGATGATGCGCGCCATCGTCTCGACGGTGGTGACCGGGTGGTCACCGACGCTGGTCTCGCCCGACAGCATCACCGCGTCGGCGCCGTCGAGCACCGCGTTGGCCACGTCGGAGGCCTCGGCCCGCGTCGGCGCCGGAGCGCTGATCATCGACTCCAGCATCTGGGTGGCGACGATGACGGGCTTGGCGTTGAGCCGCGCCTGCTCGATGATCCGCTTCTGCAGGAAGGGGACGTCCTCGAGGGGGCACTCCACGCCCAGGTCACCCCGGGCGACCATGAAGCCGTCGAAGGCCGCGATGATCTCGTCGAGGTTGTCCATCGCCTGCGGCTTCTCGATCTTGGCGATGACGGGGACGAGCACGCCCTCCTCGCGCATGATCGCACGCACGTCCTCGGCGTCGGCGGCGTCGCGCACGAACGAGAGCGCGACGAAGTCGACGCTGAGGTGCAGCGCGAAGCGCAGGTCCTCGATGTCCTTCTCGGACAGGGCCGGCACGGAGACCGCGACGCCGGGCAGGTTGATGCCCTTGTTGTTGCTGACCCTGCCGCCCACGACGACCCTGCAGCGCACGTCGGTCTCGGCGACCTCGAGCACCTCGAGGCGCACCCGCCCGTCGTCGATCAGCAGCGGGTCGCCCGGGGCAACGTCACCGGGCAGGCCCTTGTACGTCGTCCCGCAGATCTCACCGTCGCCCGGCACGTCGCGGGTGGTAATCGTCCACTCCGCACCGACCTCGAGCCGCGCCGAGCCCTCGGCGAAGGTCTCGAGCCGGATCTTCGGGCCCTGGAGGTCGGCGAAGATCCCGACGCCGTGGCCGGTCTCGTCGGCGGCCTCGCGCACCAGGCGGTAGGTCTCGGCGTGGTCGGCGTGGCTGCCGTGGCTCATGTTGAGTCGGGCGACGTCCATGCCGGCGCTGACGAGGGCACGGATGCTCTCGCGCGAGGAGGTGACGGGACCGAGGGTGCAGACGATCTTGGCTCTACGCACGCGCTCACCCTACCTGTCCGTTGGAACGATCCAACATGCCGGCGGCGCGTCGCCCCGACTCCCAGGTCGCCGCCACCTGCTCCGCGGTGCGCTCGAGGTTGGCGCGCGCCTGACCCAGCACCTCCTCGATGCCCGCGGGAGCGGGCACGCACCCGAACACCGCCACGGCGCCGGCGCGCACCACCTCGTCGGACCCGGGCCCCACGGACCCCCCGATCACCACCACGGGGACGCCGGCCTCCCGGGCGAGCGCGATGACCCCGGACGGCGCCTTGCCCCGCACGGTCTGGCCGTCCACGCAGCCCTCCCCCGTCACCACGAGGTCCGCCTCGGCGACGGCCCGGCCCAGGCCGACGGCCTCGGCCACGAGGGGGAAGCCCGGGCGAAGCCGCGCCGACGCCGCGGAGAGCAGAGCGAAGCCCAGGCCGCCGGCCGCACCGGCGCCGGGCTCCTCGCGCGGGTCGTGGCCGCTGGCTGCGGCGAGCACGTCGGCCCACGTTCGGAGAGCGTCCTCGAGCGCGTCCACTTCCTCGGCGTCGACGCCCTTCTGCGGACCGAACACCGCGGTGGCGCCCTGGGGCCCCAGCAGCGGGTTGTCCACGTCGCAGGCCGCCTCCACCACCGCAGCGCCCACTCCTGCGTGGAGACCGGCGAGGTCGACCCGTCGCACGTGCCGCAGTGCGGCGCCCCCCTGCCCGACGGGCTCGCCGTGCGCGTCGAGCATCCGGGCACCGAGGGCCTCCAGCAGGCCCGCTCCCCCGTCGTTGGTGGCCGTCCCGCCCAGGCCGACGACGACGCGAGCGACCCCCTGGTCGAGCGCGTGGGCGACCAGCTGGCCGACGCCGTACGTCGTCGCCGTGCCGGGCGCCCGCTCGGCCTCGGCGACCAGGTGCAGGCCCGCGGCCGCGGCGGCCTCGACGACGGCGGTGCGGCCGTCGTCGAGCAGTCCGTACGACGCGCGGACCGGCCGGCCGTCGGGGCCACGGACGTCGAGCGTCACCAGTCGGCCGTGGGCCGCGCCCACCATCGCCGCCACCGTGCCCTCGCCGCCGTCGGCGACCGGCAGCTCGACCAGGTCGGCGTCCGGCCACACCCTCGCGAGCCCCACCCTGATCGCCGCCGCTACCTCGGGCGCGGCGAGGCTCTCCTTGAAGGAGTCCGGGGCGATGACGACCCTGGGTGGCCTCACACCAGCACCAGGGCCAGGAACCAGGTGAAGGCCGCCGCGGTGCAGCCCATCAGCAGCGTGGCCACCGTCTGGGTGCGGTAGGCCTGGGCGACGCTCATCCGCGAGAACTGGGTGACCACCCAGAAGTAGCTGTCGTTGGCGTGCGAGACCGTCATCGCCCCTGCTCCGATGGCCATCACCACCAGGACCCGACCGAGGTCGGAGTCCATCCCGATGTCACCCAGCAGCGGCGCGACCAGCGCCGAGGTGGTGACCAGCGCGACCGTCGAGGAGCCCTGCGCGCTCTTGAGGGCGGCCGAGACCAGGAACGGCATCAGCACGCCGATGCCCAGCTCGGAGAGGTTGGAGCCGAGGTAGTCGCCGATGTCGGTGGCCTGGATGACCGCACCGAAGGCACCACCGGCACCGGTGATGAGCAGGATGGGCGCACTGGCGACGAGCCCGTCGCCGACCGCGTCCCGGAAGGACTCGCGTCGCGTGCCCGCGCCGGGACGCACCAGGGCCACCGCCAGCGCCAGCCCGACCAGGAGGGCCACGACGGGCTGCCCGACGAACCGGACCACCGACGCGACGTCGCCCTCGCCGAGCGGCGCCGCCGGGAGGGCCGCCACCGACCCCACGCAGATCAGCAGGATGGGCACCAGGATCGGCGCCAGCGCCGCGGCGGGGCCGGGCAGCGTCCCGTAGCGGGCCTTGAGCGCCTCGACGTCCTCGACGGCGGCCGCCAGCTCGTCGCCGCCCGCGCCGTCGGGCACCGCGTCGGTGAACCGGCTGGCCCACAGCAGGCCGACCGCGGCGGCGACGACGGCCACGACCAGTCCGACCAGGATGACCAGGCCGAGCTGGTCGGTGAGCCCGAGGTTGCCGGCGGCGGCGATCGGTCCGGGCGTCGGCGGCACGAGCGTGTGGGTGGCGAAGAGGCCCGTGGCCAGGGCGACCGACATCGCCACCATCGAGGTGTGCGTGCGCCGGGCCATCGACTCCTTCAGGGAGTTCAGGATGACGTAGCCCGAGTCGCAGAAGACCGGGATCGAGACGATGAAGCCTATCGCCGAGATGGTCAGCGTGGGGAAGCGCTGTCCCAGGACCTTCACGACCACCTCGGCCAGGGTCACCGCTCCGCCGCTGCGCTCCAGGACCACGCCGATGATGGTGCCCAGGACGATGACGATGCCGATCCCGCCCAGGATGCCACCGAAGCCACCGGTGATGGTGGGCACCACCTCGTCCAGGGGCAGCCGGAACCCGAAGGCGGCAGCGAACGCCCCGAGCAGGAGTGCGAGGAACGGATGGGTCTTCAGCGCCGTCGTCGCCACCACGATGAGGGCGACGACGGCGACGAGGACGAGGACGAGGTCCATGCGGGGCTCCAGGTGAGATCGGGTCGGCCGTGACTGCCGTCACGCTATGCCCGGTGAGCCTGCCGTCTCATCATGCACGTGCACCATGTCCACGACCGATGTGCTGCTGATCGTCGTGCGGCTGCACAACCTCGGCCCGGGCCTCGCTGCGGGCGAGGCCGACTCGCAGCCGGAACAGGCCCTCGGGGTCGCGCGGATCGGCACCGGAGAGCGAGGCGACCCGGTCGAGCCGGTAGCGCAGCGTGTTGCGGTGCACGCGCAGCGCGCCGGCCGTCGCCAGGAGGTCTCCCCCGTGCTCCAGCAGCGTCACCACGGTGTGGCACAGGACGTCGTGGGGGTCCCGCGCCTGCAGGGCACGCCACGGCGCCGCCAGCGCGCGCAGGCGCCAGTCGTCCTCGAGCCCGGCCAGCAGGTAGGCGGTCTCGTCGTCGCGGTGCCGCCGCACCCGCTGCGTCGACACCGGACGACGCTCGCGCACGTCGTGGGCCGACTGCGCCGAGCGCACGACGGGGCGCCAGGACTCGTCGGCCGCCGCCACCGCGGCGGTCCCCTCGTGGAGCACCAGCGCCGCGCCTGCTCGTCCGGTCAGGGCCAGGACCCGCTCCGCCGCCCCCGAGGGACCGCTCGGCACCAGCACCAGCAGGAGCCCCGGGTCGACGAGCGCCGCCAGCACCCGGGGGTCACCGCGCTCCAGCGACCGATGGACCTGCCGCAGCCTCTCGCCCTGGTCGGCGCGGGGCTCGGCCACCTCCACCAGCACCGCGACCCGCGGCACGTCGAGGTCGACCCCGAGCCGCTCACCCAGCACGGCGCAGTCGGCGTCGCCGACGACCGGGTCGACGAGGGCCCGGGCCAGCGCCTCGCGTTGCCGGCGACGCGACTGCTCGTCGTCGATCGCGCGCACCTGCTCCAGGATGAGCTCGGCCGTCATGGCCAGCAGCGCGCTGACCTCCCCGAGCAGGTCGGGGTCGCCGCTCACCCCGATCGCGCCGACCACCTGTCCGCGGTGGACCAGCGGCTCGTTGACGCCCGGGCGGACGCCCTCGAGGCGCTCGGCCGCGGCGCGGTCGACGACCACCGTGCGGCGCGAGGTGATCGCCAGCAGCGCCGCCTCGTGCACCGTGCCGAGGCGGTCTGCCTCGCCCGACCCGACGATGACGCCGCGCTGGTCCATCACGTTGACGTTGTGACCCAGTCGCTGCATCGTCTGCTCGACGATGCGTTGGGCGAGCTCTTCGTCCAGCATCCCGACAGCCTGCCACCGCGTGGCAGGCCGCCGGGACCCGGACGGCGGATCAGACCGTCAGCGGGCGGTCGGTCGGCTTGACCGGCGCGGGGAGCGCGGTCTCCCCGGTCAGGTAGGCGTCGACGTACGACGCCGCCGCGCGGCCCTCGGCGATCGCCCACACGATGAGCGACTGGCCGCGACCGCAGTCGCCGGCCACGAAGACCCCCGGGCGCGAGGAGGCGTACGACGCGTCGCGCCGCACGTTGCCCCGCTCGTCGAGCTCGAGGTCGAGCTGCTCGACCAGTCCCTCGCGCTCGGGGCCGGTGAAGCCCATCGCGAAGAGCACCAGGTCGGCCGGGATCTCGCGGCTGCTGCCCTCGACCTCGGTCGGGCGCCCGTCCTCCAGGACGACGTCGACGAGCTCGAGGGCGCGCACGTGGCCGGCCTCGTCGCCGATGAAGCGCTTGGTGGACACGGCGTAGACCCGCTCCCCCGCCTCCTCGTGGGCCGAGGAGACCCGGAAGGTCATCGGGTAGGTCGGCCACGGCTGGCCCTCCGGGCGGGTGCCCGGCGGCTCCGGCATGATCTCGAGCTGGGTGATCGAGGCGGCCTGCTGGCGCGTCGACGTGCCCAGGCAGTCGGCGCCGGTGTCTCCGCCGCCGATGATGACCACGTGCTTGCCCTCGGCGGTGACCTGGCCCTCCACCTTCTCGCCGACCGCGACGCGGTTGGCCTGCGGCAGGAAGTCCATGGCCTGGTGGATGCCGTCCAGCTCACGGCCCTCGACGCCCAGGTCGCGGGCCACGGTCGAGCCGGTGGCCAGCACGACGGCGTCGTACCGGTCGGCCAGGCGCTGCCCGGTCAGGTCGCCACCGACGTCGACGCCGGCGCGGAAGACCGTGCCCTCGCGGCGCATCTGGTCCAGCCGCCGGTCGAGGTGCTTCTTCTCCATCTTGAACTCGGGGATGCCGTAGCGCAGCAGCCCGCCGATCTTGTCGGCGCGCTCGTAGACCGCCACGGTGTGCCCGGCCCGGGTCAGCTGCTGGGCGGCGGCCAGGCCGGCGGGGCCCGAGCCGATCACCGCCACGGTGCGGCCCGAGAGCCACTCCGGGGGCTGGGGCCGCACGGTGCCGGACTCCCACGCCTTGTCGATGATCGAGACCTCGACGTTCTTGATGGTCACCGGGTCCTGGTTGATGCCCAGCACGCAGGCGGTCTCGCAGGGCGCCGGGCAGAGCCGACCGGTGAACTCGGGGAAGTTGTTCGTGGCGTGCAGCCGCTCGATCGCCCCCTCCCAGTCGTCGCGCCAGACCAGGTCGTTCCACTCGGGGATGATGTTGCCCAGCGGGCAGCCCTGGTGGCAGAACGGGATGCCGCAGTCCATGCAGCGCCCGGCCTGCGGGGTGATGATCGGCAGCAGGGCACGGCCGACGCCGTCGGGGTAGACCTCGTTCCAGTCCCCCACCCGCTCCTCGACCGGACGACGGGCCGCGACCTTGCGACCCTCCTTCAGAAAGCCCTTGGGGTCAGCCATGGAGCGCCTCCATCATCGCGTGAGCGGTCTCGTTCTCGTCGAGCCCGTCGGCCTCGGCCTTGGCCTTGGCCTCCAGGGAGATGCGGTAGTCGCGCGGCATCACCTCGGTGAAGCGGGCCAGCGACTGCGACCAGTCGGCCAGCAGCGCCTCGGCGACCTCCGAACCGGTCTCCTCGAGGTGGCTGCGCACCAGCGCCTCGAGCTCCTCGGCGACCTCGCCCTCGACGGGCACCAGCTCGACGAGCTCACGGTTGACCCGCGCCTCGTCGAGGTCGAGCACCCAGGCCACGCCGCCGGACATGCCGGCGGCGACGTTGCGGCCGGTGGGCCCCAGGACGACCAGGCGGCCGCCGGTCATGTACTCCGCGGCGTGGTCGCCCACGCCCTCGGTGACCACCCGCGCGCCGGAGTTGCGCACGCAGCAGCGCTCGCCGACCCCGCCCCGGATGAAGACCGAGCCCGACGTCGCACCGTAGGCGATCGTGTTGCCGGCAATGGTCTGCTCGGAGGCGGTGAAGGTCGCGGCCCGGTCGGGGCGCACCACGATGCGCCCGCCCGAGAGGCCCTTGCCGACGTAGTCGTTGGCGTCGCCCTCGAGGCGCAGGGTGATGCCCTGCGGCACGAAGGCGCCGAAGGACTGCCCCGCCGAGCCGAGGAAGGTCAGGTCGATGGTGCCGTCGGGCAGGCCCTCGCCGCCGTAGCGCTTGGTGACTTCGTGGCCCAGGATCGTGCCCACCGTGCGGTGCACGTTGCGCACCGCGACCTGGGCCCGCACCGGCTCGCCGCTCTCGAGGGCCGGCTGGGCCAGCGGCACCAGCTCGGTCACGTCGAGCGACCTCTCCAGCCCGTGGTCCTGGCTCTTGGTGCAGCGCAGGTCCTGGTCGGGGAAGGCCGAGGCGTCGGGGCGGTGCAGGATCGGGCTCAGGTCGAGGCCCGCGGCCTTCCAGTGCTCCACCGCCGGGGCCACGTCGAGCACGTCGACCTGGCCGATCGCCTCGTCGAGGCTGCGGAACCCGAGCTCGGCGAGGAGCTCGCGCACCTCTTCGGCGATGTAGGTGAAGAAGTTGACGATGTACTCGGCCTTGCCCGAGAACCGCTCGCGCAGCACCGGGTTCTGCGTGGCCACGCCCACCGGGCAGGTGTCGAGGTGGCAGACCCGCATCATGATGCAGCCCGAGACCACCAGCGGCGCGGTGGCGAAGCCGTACTCCTCGGCGCCGAGCAGCGCCGCGACGACCACGTCACGACCGGTCTTGAGCTGGCCGTCGGTCTGCACGACGATCCGGTCGCGCAGCCCGTTGAGCAGCAGCGTCTGCTGGGTCTCGGCCAGGCCGAGCTCCCAGGGCCCGCCGGCGTGCTTGAGCGAGGTCAGCGGCGAGGCGCCGGTGCCGCCGTCGTGGCCCGAGATCAGCACCACGTCGGCGTGCGCCTTCGAGACACCGGTCGCGACCGTGCCGACGCCGACCTCGGAGACCAGCTTGACGTGCACGCGGGCCGCGGGGTTGGCGTTCTTGAGGTCGTGGATCAGCTGCGCCAGGTCCTCGATCGAGTAGATGTCGTGGTGCGGCGGCGGGCTGATCAGGCCCACGCCGGGCGTGCTGTGCCGGGTCTTGGCCACCCACGGGTAGACCTTGTGGCCGGGCAGCTGCCCGCCCTCCCCCGGCTTGGCGCCCTGGGCCATCTTGATCTGGATGTCGTCGGCGTTGGTCAGGTACTCCGACGTCACGCCGAAGCGGCCGCTGGCGACCTGCTTGATCGAGCTGCGCCGCTCGGGGTCGTAGAGCCGCTCGGGGTCCTCGCCGCCCTCGCCGGTGTTCGACTTCGCGCCGAGCCGGTTCATGGCGATGGCCAGGGTCTCGTGCGCCTCGCCGCTGATCGACCCGTAGGACATCGCGCCGGTCGAGAACCGCTTCACGATCTCGGAGACCGGCTCGACCTCCTCGATCGGCACCGGGGCGCGCCCGGCCTGCTCGGCGTCCTTGAAGCGGAACAGCCCACGCAGGGTCATCAGCCGCTCGGACTGCTCGTCGACGCGCTGGGTGTACTGCTTGAAGACGTCGTAGCGCCCCGTGCGGGTGGAGTGCTGGAGCCGGAAGACGGTCTCGGGGTCGAACAGGTGCGGCTCGGCCTCCCCGTTGACGCTGCGGCGCCACTGGTACTCGCCGCCGATCTCGAGCTCGCGGTGACCGGGCATGATCCCGCCGCGCGGGTACGCCGTGCGGTGGCGGCGCGCGACCTCCTCGGCGATGGTGTCGAGCTCGATGCCGCCGAGCTTGGAGGTGGTGCCGGTGAAGTACTTGTCGACCACCGACTGCGAGAGGCCCAGGGCCTCGAAGATCTGCGCGCCGGTGTAGGAGGCGACCGTGGAGACGCCCATCTTCGACATCACCTTCAGCACGCCCTTGCCCAGCGCCTTGACCAGGTTGGCCACGGCCTGCTCGGGCTCGCTGGTGACGTAGTAGCCCTCGCGGGCCAGGTCCTCGGCGGACTCCATGGCCAGGTAGGGGTTCACCGCGGCCGCGCCGTAGCCGACCAGCAGCGCCACGTGGTGGGTCTCGCGCACGTCGCCGGCCTCGACCAGCAGGCCGACCTGGGTGCGGGTCTTCTCGCGCACCAGGTGGTGGTGCACGGCGGCGGTGAGCAGCAGCGACGGGATCGGGGCCAGCTCGGCGGTGGAGTGCCGGTCGGAGAGCACGATGATGCGTGCCCCCTCGGCGATGGCGGCGCTGACCTCGGCGCACACCTCGTCGATGCGCGCGGCCAGCGCGGCGCCGCCGCCCTCGACCTCGTACAGGCCACGGGAGACGTGGGTGATGAAGCCCGGCATGTCGCCGTCCCGGTTGACGTGGCGGATCTTGGCCAGGTCGTCGTTGGAGATCACCGGGAACGGCAGCACGACCTGGCGGCACGAGGCCGGGGTGGGCTCGAGCAGGTTGGACTCGGGACCGATGGTGCCGCTCAGCGAGGTGACGAGCTCCTCGCGGATCGCGTCGAGGGGCGGGTTGGTGACCTGCGCGAAGAGCTGCGCGAAGTAGTCGAAGAGCAGGCGCGGCTTCTGCGAGAGCGCCGCGATGGGCGTGTCGGTGCCCATCGAGCCGATCGGCTCGGCGCCGGTGTTGGCCATCGGGGTGATGATGACCCGCAGCTCCTCCTCGGTGTAGCCGAAGACCTGCTGGCGCCGGGTGACGCTGGCGTGGGTGTGCACGATGTGCTCGCGCTCGGGGATGTCGTCGAGGTGGATCAGCCCGGCGTGCAGCCACTCCTCGTAGGGGTGCTCCCCCGCGAGGCCGGACTTGACCTCCTCGTCCTCGATGATGCGGTGCTCCTCGGTGTCGACGAGGAACATCCGGCCCGGCTGCAGCCGGCCCTTGCGCACGATCGTGGCGGGGTCGAGGTCGAGCACGCCGACCTCGGAGGCCAGCACCACGAGACCGTCGTCGGTGACCCAGTAGCGCGAGGGGCGCAGGCCGTTGCGGTCGAGCACCGCGCCGATCTGGTCGCCGTCGGTGAAGACGACGCAGGCGGGGCCGTCCCACGGCTCCATCATGCTGGCGTGGAACTCGTAGAAGGCGCGGCGGGCCGCGTCCATCTCGGCGTGGTTCTCCCACGCCTCGGGGATCATCATCAGCACCGAGTGGGGCAGCGAGCGCCCGCCCATGTGCAGCAGCTCGAGCACCTCGTCGAAGGAGGCGGAGTCGGAGGCGCCGTCGGTGACGATCGGGTAGAGCCGCTCGAGGTCGCCGGGGATCAGGTCGGAGTCGAGCAGCGCCTCGCGGGCCCGCATCCAGTTGCGGTTGCCCATCACGGTGTTGATCTCGCCGTTGTGGGCGATGTAGCGGAACGGGTGCGAGAGCGGCCAGCTCGGGAAGGTGTTGGTCGAGAAGCGCGAGTGCACCACGGCCAGCGCCGAGGCGACCCGCGGGTCGACCAGGTCGGGGTAGAACCGGTCGAGCTGGTCGGTGGTCAGCATGCCCTTGTAGGCCAGGGTGCGCGCCGACAGCGACGGGAAGTAGACGTCGGTCTCGCGCTCGGCGCGCTTGCGCAGGCAGAAGGCCATCCGCTCCAGCGACATGCCGGTGACCCGCTGGGTCGCGCCGGCCACGAAGAGCTGGCGGAAGGTCGGCATCACGCCGAGGGCGGTGGCACCCAGGGTGCTGGGGTCGGTGGGGACCTCGCGCCAGCCGAGGACCGCGAGGCCCTCCTCGGCCGCGATCTCCTCGATGCGGGCGACGGTGGCACCCACGTGCTCGTCGTCACCGGGCAGGAACGCCGTGCCGACGGCGTACGCGCGCTGCGGCGGGAGCTCGATGCCGAGCTCGGCGGTCGCCTCGCGCAGGAACGCGTCGGGCACCTGCATCAGGATGCCGGCGCCGTCGCCGGAGTCGGGCTCGGCGCCCGCGGCACCACGGTGCTCGAGGTTGCGCAGGGCGGTGAGTGCCTGGGCCACGATGTCGTGGCTGGCGACGCCGGTCAGGGTCGCGACGAAGGCCACACCGCACGCGTCGTGCTCGTGGCGGGGGTCGTAGAGCCCTTGGGGCGGCGGGAATGCGTGCTGGTAGGGCACCGGGGTCTCCCGTCGTCGTCGCCGCCGGGGAACGGACCCTGGTCGAGCTGGTCCGGGACCGGCGACTGCGGTGGAGCGGATCTTGAGTCGAGCGCAGGGGACGACATTGGCCCACGCGAAGGCTCAGGCTAGCACCGGTCACCTGGGCGTCCGGCCCGCGCGGTCCCGGTCGCCGCCTGGTGAGACGGGCGCCGCCTCAGGCCGTGGCGTCCTCGACGGGCTCGCGGCCCGGCTCGTAGACCCGCTCCTCCCGATCGGGGTGACGACGGCGCGACCAGGCCAGGAAGGCCACCGCCGCGACGAACAGCACGATCGAGGTCCAGACGTTGAAGCGCAGCCCGCCCACGTCGGAGAGCTCGACGTCGTCGATGCGCAGCGTCTCGATCCAGCCGCGCCCCAGCGTGTAGAGCGCGACGTAGGCCGCCAGCACCTGGCCGTGGCCGAGCCGGAAGCGCCGGTCGGCCCACACCAGCACGGCGAAGGCGGCCAGTCCCCACAGCGACTCGTAGAGGAAGGTGGGGTGGAAGGTCGTGCCCGGCTCGAAGCTGCGCCCGGGCGGCCAGTTGACCGGGTCGATCTCCAGGCCCCAGGGCAGGTCGGTGGGCCGCCCGTAGAGCTCCTGGTTGAACCAGTTGCCCCAGCGGCCCAGCGCCTGGGCCACGAGCACGCCGGGGGCCATCGCGTCGAGCACCGGCAGCAGCCGGATGCCCTTGAGGCGCGCACCGACCACGACGCCGACAGCGCCCAGCGCGATGCCGCCCCAGATGCCCAGGCCGCCCTTCCAGATGTAGAGGGCCTGCCAGGGGTTGCCGTCCTCGCCGAAGTAGCGGCTCGCGTCGGTGGCGACGTGGTAGGCGCGGGCGCCGACCAGGCCGAAGGGCACCGCCCAGATCGCGAGGTCCTGGATGTCGCCGGCGCGCCCGCCGCGGGCCACCCAGCGGCGCTCGCCGATCCAGATGGCGGCCACGATGCCGGCGATGATGCTCAGCGCGTAGCCGCGCAGCGGCAGCGGGCCGACGTACCAGGTGCCCTCGGAGGGGCTCGGGATCGACAGCGGCAGCACGGGGAGCCCGGCGAGCAGGTCGAGCACCATGCTCAGCCCCTCTCGAGCAGGGCGTGGATGTCGGCGGCGAACTGCGCCGACGACGTCTCCTGGCCCCAGTAGAGCGGGGCGTCGTCGCCGCCGTCGATGGCCACCACCTGGGTGCTGTGGGTGTTGGGGTCGTAGCCGCCGCTGGGCAGCCTGGTGCCGTCGGTGACGCCGATGGCGATCGACTCGCCGACCTCCTCGATGTCGTCGAGGTCGCCGGTGAGCCCGGTGAAGTCGGGGTCGATCCGGTCGAGGTAGGAGCGCACCGTCTCGGCGTCGTCGCGAGCCGGGTCGCTGGTCACGAAGACCACCTCGACCTGCTCGCGGTCGGCCTCGTCGAGCCGGGTCATCGCGCTGGCCAGGTTGGTGAGCACCGCCGGGCAGATGTCGGGGCAGCGGGTGTAGCCGAAGAACACCAGCGTCAGGCGCGCGTCGGTGTCGTCGGTCAGCGAGAACGGCTCGCCGTCGGTGTCGGTCAGCGGCGTCGAGGAGACGTCGAAGGGCGGGTCGACCACCTGGGCGCTGAGCTGGGCCGTCGAGGCCTCGCTGCCGCCCCCGCAGGCGCTGAGCAGCAGGGCGGCGGCCGCCAGCAGCGGCGCGAGCAGCCGGCGGGTCGAGCGGGTCGTCTCAGGCACGTCGGACGCCCTCCGCGAGGTCGTGGGTCAGCGCGCGCAGGGCCTCGAGGCCGGCGGCGCGGTCGTCGGGGTGGTCGAGCAGGGTGCGCACGAAGGCCGAGCCGACGATGACCGCGTCGGCGTACGACGCCACCTCGGCGGCCTGGTCGCCGTTGCCGACGCCGAGCCCCACGCCGACCGGCAGGTCGAGGCCGGCCTCGGCCACGGCCTGCTTGGTGCGGGCCACGAGGGGGCCGGCCAGGTCGCTGGTGGTCGTGCGTGCGCCGGTCACGCCCATCACGGCGGTGGCGTAGACGAACCCGCGGCTGGCGCGCACGGTCATCGCGACCCGTGCGGGCGTCGAGGACGGCGCCACCAGGAAGATCTTGTCGAGGCCGTGCCGGTCGGCGGCGGCGATCCACTCGGGGGCGAAGTCGGGGGTCAGGTCGGGGGTGATCAGCCCGGCTCCCCCGGCGGCCGCGAGCCCGGCAGCGAACCGCTCGACGCCGTAGCGCTCGACCGGGTTCCAGTAGGTCATCACCACGGTGGGCGTGCCGGTCGCGGCCACGGCCTCGACCGTGCGCAGCACGTCGTCGGTGCGGGCGCCGCGCTCGAGGGCCTGCTGGGCGGCGGCCTGGATGGTGGGGCCGTCCATCACCGGGTCGGAGTAGGGCAGCCCGACCTCGATGACGTCGCAGCCGGCCTCGACCATGACCAGCATCGCGTCGATGCCGCCCTGGACGTCGGGGAAGCCGGCGGGCAGGTAGCCGACCAGGGCCGCGCGGCCCTCCGCGCGCGCGGAGGCGAAGGCGGAGGCGACGGTGCGGTCGGTGCTGCTGGTGGGCGCGCTCATCCGACCGGCTCCTCGGTGATGTCGTCGTCGAGGTCGACCTTGGTCTCGCCGAGGCCGAAGTACTCGATCGCGGTGCCCATGTCCTTGTCGCCGCGCCCGGAGAGGCTGATCAGCACGGTGGCCTCGGGGCCCTTCTCGACCGCGAGCCGCTCCCCGACGCGGATCGCGCCCGCGACGGCGTGGGCCGTCTCGATCGCCGGGATGATCCCCTCGGTGCGGCTCAGCAGCGCCATCGCGCTCATCGCCTCGTCGTCGGTCACCGGCAGGTACGTCGCTCGGCCGGTCGCGGCGAGGTGGGCGTGCTGCGGGCCCACGCCGGGGTAGTCCAGCCCGGCGCTGATCGAGTGCGACTCGAGCGTCTGGCCGTCGGCGTCCTGCAGCACGTAGGTGCGGGCGCCGTGCAGCACGCCCCGGTCGGCGGCGTGGATGGTCGCGGCGTGGCGCGGGGTGTCCACGCCCTCGCCGCCGGGCTCGAAGCCGTAGATCGCCACGTCGTCGTCGTCGAGGAACGCGGTGAACAGCCCGATCGCGTTGGAGCCGCCGCCGACGCAGGCCGCGATCGCGTCGGGCAGCACGCCGTACTGCTCGAGGCACTGGGCGCGGGACTCGTCGCCGATGCCGCGGGTGAAGTCGCGCACCATGCTCGGGAACGGGTGCGGTCCGGCGGCGGTGCCGAAGAGGTAGGCGGTGTGGTCGACCGAGGCGACCCAGTCGCGCAGCGCCTCGTTGATGGCGTCCTTGAGGGTGGCGCTGCCCGACTCGACCGGGATCACCTCGGCGCCCAGCAGGTGCATCCGGGCCACGTTGAGAGCCTGGCGGCGGGTGTCGACCGCGCCCATGTAGACGGTGCAGTCGAGCCCGAAGTACGCCGCCGCGGTCGCGCTCGCGACGCCGTGCTGGCCGGCCCCGGTCTCGGCGATGACCCGCTGCTTGCCCATCCGCTTGGTCAGCAGCGCCTGGCCCAGCACGTTGCGGATCTTGTGGGCGCCGGTGTGGTTGAGGTCCTCGCGCTTGAGCAGCACCCGGCACCCGACCTGCTCGCTGAGGCGGGTGGCGTGGAAGAGCGGGCTGGGCAGGCCGGCGTAGTCGCGCAGCACGTGCTCGAACTCCCCCACGAAGGCGGGGTCGGCCATCGCGCCGGTCCAGGCCTCGGTGAGCTCGTCGAGGGCGGCGATCAGGGCCTCGGGCATGAAGCGCCCGCCCCAGCCCTCCTCGGGCCCGCCGAACCAGCCCTGCGCGTCGGCGTCGAAGCGACCCGAGGACGGGGGGACGGGGCTGCTGGTGGTGCTCATGCCTGGACTCCTGTCATGGCGGCGACGGCGGCGCGGGGGTCGCCGTCCTTGACGAGCGCCTCGCCGACGAGCACCGCGCGGGCGCCCTCGCCGACGTGGCGACGGACGTCGTCGACGCCGACGACGCCGGACTCGGCGACCTTGACCACGTCGTCGGGGACCTGCGGGGCCAGCCGGGCGAAGGTGGCCGGGTCGATCTCGAGGGTCTTGAGGTTGCGGGCGTTGACGCCGACCAGCGGCGCCCCCAGGGCGACCGCGCGCTCGGTCTCGGCCTCGTCGTGCACCTCGACCAGCGCGGTCAGCCCCAGCTCACCGGCCAGGTCGTGCAGCCGGCGCAGGTCGTCGTCGTCGAGGGCGGCCACGATCAGCAGCGCCAGGTCGGCGCCGGCGGCCCGGGCCTCCCAGAGCTGGTAGTCGGTGACGATGAAGTCCTTGCGCAGCAGCGGGGTGTCCACCGCGGCGCGCACCGCGCGCAGGTCGGCCAGCGACCCGCCGAAGCGCCGCTGCTCGGTCAGCACGCTGATCGCGGCCGCGCCCCCGGCGGCGTACTCGCGGGCCAGGACCGTGGGGTCGGGGATGTCGGCGAGGGCGCCCTTGCTCGGGCTCCTGCGCTTGACCTCGGCGATGACGCTCGAGCCGGGGGCGCGCAGGTGCGGCATCGGGTCGCGCGGCGCGTCGACGTCGGCGAGCGCGGCACGCAGGTCGCTCAGCGACGTGGTGGCCTGGCGCTCGGCGAGGTCGACCCGGACGCCGGCGACGATGTCGTCGAGGACGGACACGGGGACTCCTGGAACGGTGGTGGGGACGACTCGAGTCTGTCACGCCCGTGGCTGGGCGCTCCTGGCGCGTCCGCCTGCGCCGGAGCCACCGGCGACGATATGTTCCGAGGACTCTGGCCCCACCGCCGCAGTACGGGCAGCCCGCCTACGGCGGCGACCAGCCCGTCGGCACCTCGAAGAAGGCCACCTGGTCACTGGTCAGCGGCATCGTCTCGCTGCTGTGCTGCGGCCCGCTGGGCATCCTGGCGATCGTGCTGGGCCGTCAGGCACAGGCCGAGATCGCCACCACCGGCCAGCAGGGCGCCGGCCTGGCCAAGGCCGGCTTCATCCTGGGCATCGTCGCCCTGGTCTTCCTCGTCGTGCAGATCATCGTCATCGCCAGCGGCGGCTTCAGCTTCGACTTCTCCACCAGCTGATCGCGAGCCGGCCCCGGGTCAGGGCGCCAGCCAGGTGCCCACCGGCAGCGGCAGGTTGCGCAGGAGCGTGAACGCGCCCACCACGACCAGCCCGGCCACCAGCACGACCGCCGCCGCGCGTCCCCGCAGCCGGGGCGCGCGGCGTCCGTGCCAGCGCGAGAGCGCCCATGCGGCCAGCAGCGCCACGGCCACCGGCATCAGCACCACGAGCAGCAGGTTGCTCGAGGCCGCCGAGGCGACGTCGCCATGGGTCAGGTCGTTGACGGCCCGCAGGCCGCCGCAGCCCGGGCACCAGAAGCCCAGCGCCGCGGAGGGGCAGATGCCCCAGCTGCCGGCGACGTGCGGGTCGTGCAGCCGCAGGGCGATGGTGGCCAGCGCCAGGCCGCCGATGGTCAGCGCCGGCGCCCGCAGCCGCTCGCGCCGGGGCGTCGGCGGCGGCGCGACGGGGGCCAGGACGCTCATCGCGGCGGAGTGCTCAGTGCCCGGCCTCCTCGTGCAGGCCCATCTTGGCCATCACGAGGAAGACGATGCCGGCGGCGAGGGTGATCGCCACGCCGATCCAGAAGACCGTGAAGCTCACGGGGCTGAAGAGCAGGCCCACGCTGCCGACGGTGAAGCCGAGGAGTCCCACGACCACCGCGGTCCAGGCTGCGGGGGTGTTGCCGTGGTTGTTCGACATGTCGCTGCTCCTCGGGTGTACGTCGATCGGTGCGGCCGAGTGTAGTGGCGCGCCGGGCTCAGCCCGCACCCCGGTCCGGCCCCGACGTGTCGTCGTCGGTCGGGTCGTGGCCCTCGTCGATGGCGCGCCACAGGTCGAGGCCGGAGAGCTCCTCCACCGGGCGGGTGGGCGCGGCCGGCCGGGCGCCGGCCGCCTGGCCCGTCGGGGCGTCGTACCGGCTGCCCATCTCGGGCCAGTGCGGCACCAGCCGCAGCGCCGCGCCCGAGGCGAGCACCAGCAGCAGCGAGCCGACCACCGCGGTGGCGTACCAGCCGGTGCGCGTGACATCGGTGTCGCCGGCGCCCACCTGCTCGAGCGCGGTGCGCAGCTCGTCGGGCAGGCTGCCCCAGGCGGCCAGCGCGGCCACGAGGGCCCCCACCGACCCGAGGAGGCCCACCGCGACGACGACGCGACGCACCCGACCGCGGGTCACGAGCACCACGCCCCAGGCGGCCAGCGCCACCAGGGCGAGCGAGGTGACCAGCGGCAGGTCGTAGGCCGCCTCGGGGCCGCCGAGACCGACCGAGGCGGTGACGCCGGAGCCGGGGTCGCCCACGACGTCGACGCCCGGCCGGGTGCCGGCGACGGCCGTCAGGGTGCCCGCGACCAGGCCCAGCAGCACGACCGGGGCGAAGGCGCGCCGCGCGCGGTGGGGCTCAGCCACGCTCGGGGCCGCCCAGCGGCAGCAGGTCGGCGTCGAAGCAGGTGTGCTCGCCGGTGTGGCAGGCGGCGCCGACCTGGTCGACCTTGACCAGGATCGTGTCGCCGTCGCAGTCGAGGCGGACCTCGACGACGTGCTGCACGTGGCCCGAGGTGTCCCCCTTGACCCAGTACTCGCCCCGGCTGCGCGACCAGTAGGTGGCCCGGCCGGTGGACAGGGTGCGGGCCAGCGCGGTGTCGTCCATCCAGCCCAGCATCAGCACCTCGCCGGTGTCGTGCTGCTGGGCCACGGCCGGCACCAGCCCGTCGCTGGTGCGCTTGAGGCGTGCGGCCACGTCGGGGGCGAGCTGGTCGGTCATGGCCCCATCATCCCCCGGAGTGGCGGGCGGGGCTCAGCGCCCCTGCTGGGCCACCCACGACGCGTGCAGGCCCGCGTAGACCGATCCCGGCTGCGCGACGAGGTCGGCGTGCGGCCCGCGCTGCACGAGGCGGCCGGCGTCGACGACGACCACCTCGTCGGCGGCCTCGGCGGTCGACATCCGGTGCGCGATGGTGACCGAGGTGCGACCGCTCATCAACCGCTCGAGGGCACGCCCGATCCGCATCTCCAGCGACGGGTCGACCGCGCTGGTGGCCTCGTCGAGCACCAGCAGGTCGGGGTCGGCCAGGTGGGCGCGCAGCAGCGCCACGAGCTGGCGCTCGCCGGCCGACAGCGAGTCGCCGCGCTGGCCCACGCGGGTCTCGAGCCCGGCCGGGAGCCCCGCCAGCCAGTCCCCCAGGCCCAGCTCCTCCGCGCTGGCCCAGATGTCGGCCTCGGAGGCGTCGAGGCGGCCGTAGCGCACGTTGGCGGTGATGGTGTCGTCGAAGAGGAAGCCCTCCTGCGGCACCAGCACGACGCTGCGGCGCAGGGTGGCCTGGGCGATGTCGCGCACGTCGACCCCGTCGAGCAGCACGGCGCCCTCCGAGGGATCCATGAGCCGGGTCAGGAGCTTGGCGAAGGTCGACTTCCCCGAGCCCGTCTCCCCCACGATCGCCACCCGGCGGCCCGCGTCGATGGACATGTCGACGTCCCGCAGCACCGGCGGGCCGCCGGGGTAGGCGAAGGTCACGTCCTCGAAGCGCACGTCGATCGGGCCCGGCGGCAGGTCGTGGCCCTCGGGTCCGGGGTCGACGAGGTCGGCGGGGGTGTCGAGGATGCCGATCACCCGGCGCCAGCCCGCGATCGCGAGCTGGGCGTCGGTGAGGATCTGGGTGCCCATCTGGACCGGTCCCACGAAGAGCGTGACCAGGAACGCGAAGGCGAGGATCTCGCCGGCCGAGATGTCGCCGTCCAGGCCCAGCAGCACGCCCACCACGATGACGCCGGCGTTGGCCAGCCCCGCCGAGACGCCGCCGAGCGAGAAGGAGAAGGCCGTGAAGCCCTGGGCGCGGGTGCTCGCGACGCGGTGCGCGTCGACGGCCTCGTCGATGCGGTCCTGGGTGCGCGACTGCACGGCGTACGACCGGACCACCGCGGCGCCGACGACCGGCTCGGAGATGGCCGAGAGCATCACGCCGACCTGGCGGCGCACGGTGCCGTAGGCCTGCGACAGCTTGCGCTGGAAGTACTTCAGCGAGGCGAACAGCGGTGCGAAGCACAGCCACACCACCAGCGTCAGCTGCCAGGAGTAGACGAGCATCACCGCGGTCGCGATCACGACCTGCCCGATGCTGACCACGAACAGCAGGCCGCCGAAGACCAGGAACTGGCTGACCTGGTCGACGTCGCTGGTGACCCGGGCGACCAGGGCGCCGCGACGCTCGGTGTTCTGGGTCAGCAGCGGCAGGTCGTGGACGTGGCGGAAGGCCTTGGTGCGCAGCGTGGCCAGCCCGCCCTCGGCGGTGCGGAAGAGCCGGCTGGTCATCTTGTACGACGCCCACGACGTCAGCACGATGGCCAGCGCGGCCAGCACCCCCATCCAGGCGGTGAAGGCGAGGTCGGGGCCGCCCTCGGCGCCGAGCCCGCGGTCGAGGGTCTGCTGGACCGCGACCGGCACCACGACCTGGCCCGCCGAGGCGAGCACGGCGTAGGCCAGGGTGGTGCGGATGCCGACGGTGAGCTCGGGCGAGTGGTGCAGTCCGCGGCGGATCGTCTCGATCGCACGCATCTCCTCGCCGGTGTCGAGCGCGGTGCCCGAGGTCGAGGCGGCACGGACGGCACTCATGACGACTCTCCTGCGGTGGTGGTGGTGACGGCGTCGGCCTCGTCCTCGTAGGCGTTGACCAGCGCGGCGTAGGAGGGGTTGCGCGCCAGCAGCTCGTCGTGGGTGCCGCGGTCGACGACGCGCCCGCCCTCGAGGTGCACGACCTCGTCGGCCAGCCCGATGGTGGCCTTGCGGTAGGCCACGACCAGCAGGCTCGGGCGCTCGGCGCCGTCGGCACCCGAGCGCAGCGCCGCCAGGATGCGTGCCTCGACCTCGGGGTCGACCGCGGACGTCGCGTCGTCGAGCACCAGCAGCCGGGGCCGGCGCACCAGCGCCCGGGCCAGCGAGATCCGCTGGCGCTGGCCGCCGGAGAGCGAGGTGCCGCGCTCGCCGAGCCGGCTGTCGAGGCCGTGCGGCAGGGCGGCGACGAACCCGTCGGCCTGGGCCGCGCGCAGCACCGACCACACCTCCTCGTCGCTGACGTCGGCGCCCAGGGTGATGTTGCCGCGCACGGTGTCGTCGAAGAGGAAGGCGGTCTGGGCCACCAGCGAGACCGCCCGGGCCAGCTGGCCGGGCGCGAGGTCGCGCACGTCCTGGCCGTCGAGGAGGATCCGACCGGCGTCGGGGTCGACCAGGCGGCTGACCAACGAGGTCAGGGTGCTCTTGCCGGAGGCGGTGGCTCCCACCAGCGCCACCGTGCGCCCCGGCTCGACGCTGAAGCGCAGGTCGTCGAGGAGCCGCTGGCCGGGGACGTGGGAGTAGCTCAGGCCGTCGATCTCGAGGTGCGCGCCACCGCGGCCGGTGCGCGCCAGCGCCGCGTCGCCGTACGGCATCTCGCCGGTGGCCTCGAGCACGCTGGTGACCCGCCGGAAGCCCACGACGCTGCGGGGGAACTCCCCCAGCAGCCAGCCGATCGAGCGGATCGGGAAGGAGACGATGGTCAGCAGGTAGGCCACCTGCACGACGTTGCCGGGGTCGGTGGCACCGCTCTGCACCCGCGCGACCCCGACGGCCAGGACGACCAGCACGCCCAGGTTGGGCAGCGCCGCGAGGGAGGGGTCGAAGGCCGCCCGGATGCGCCCGGCGCGCACCAGCACCCCGCGCAGCTCCTGGGCCTTCGCCGCGAACCGGGCGGTCTCCTCGCCCTCGCGGCCCAGGGTCTTGACGACCATGGCGCCGTCGAAGGACTCGTGGGCGACCTCCGAGAGCTCCGCGCGCAGCTGCTGCGCCCGGGTCATCAGCGGCGAGCTGAGCCGCTGGAAGACGACGTTGGCGGCGATCACCGCGGGGAAGACGAGCAGCCCGACCACGGCCAGCACCAGGTCGGCGACGAGCATCTGGACCACCGCGATGACCATCATCGCGACCGTGCCGACCGCCATCGGCAGCGGCGCGACCGGGCCCCAGGCGGCCTCGACGTCGGAGTTGGCGTTGGAGAGCAGCTGCCCGGTCGGGTGGCGCTGGTGCCACTCCATCGGCAGGGCGAGGTACTGGCGGGTCACGGCACGGCGGGTGTGCGCCTGCATCCGGTACTGCATGATGCCGGCGCCCAGGCGACGCGCGACGATGCCGACCGCGCGCAGGATGGCCACGCCCAGGAAGAGCGCCAGCACCGCCCACAGCATCCCCGCACCGACCTCACCGGTCTCGAGGGCGGGCAGCACGACGTTCTCCGTCGACCAGCCCAGCACCCACGCGTCGGCCACCGTCAGGGCACCGAAGAGCACGCTGCCCAGCGCGGAGACCGCGAAGACCCACGGCTCGCGCTTGATGGCGACCCACAGCACGGCGAACCCGTCGCGAGTGGTCGTGGCCCGGTTCGCTGCCGCCCGGTCCGACCCTGCCTGCTGGCTCACCGTTCCCCCGTCTCGTCGCACGCTCGACCGGTCTGCCCGGACCGCGGGCCAACCCCGCGGCACCCGAGGCTATTCCTGCTCGGCCCCGCACCCGAGCTCACCCCACTCACCCTGATCACCCCTGCTCACCCGCCCCTACAGTGACGCCATGGACGCCCCCGCTCCCTCCGCCCGGGCCCGCCGCACCGTGCTGCGCGGCGCCCGGCTCCTCGACCCGACGTCGCCGGCCCGGCCCGGCGGGGGCCCCACGGCCCTCGCGGTCGAGGACGGCCGGGTGGTGGCGCTGGGCAGCGAGGACGACGCCGACGCGTGGGCCGGCACCGGCGACGGCGCGCCGCAGGTGGTCGCCCTCGACGGCGCCCTGGTCACCCCTGCCTTCGTCGACAGCCACGTGCACACCGTGCGCACCGGCTTCGCGCTGACGGGCCTCGACCTCTCCGGGCCGGCGTACGCCGCCGCCACGGGGCTCGACGACGTGCTCGACGCCCTGGCCACGCACGCGCGGCGCCACCCCGACGACGCGGTGCTGGTCGGCCAGGGCTGGGACGAGACGCCGTGGCGCGCGGGACGCCCGCCCACCGGCGACGAGCTCGAGCGGGCCGCGCCGGGCCGGCGCACCTACCTGACCCGCGTCGACGGCCACTCCTCCGTCGTCTCCCCCGCGCTCGCCTCGCTGGTGCCGGGCCTGCCCGACCTGCAGGGCTGGACGCCCGACGGCCGCGTCGAGCGCGACGCCCACCACGCCGTGCGGCACACGCTCGAGAACCTGATCGGCGACGTCGAGCGCCTCGACGCGGCCCGGGCGGCCTGCCACGCGATGGCCGCTGTCGGCATCGCCGGCTTCCACGAGAACGCCGCCCCGCACATCGGCCCCGAGGCCGAGATCGCCCTGGTGCGCCAGGCAGCCGACGAGGTCGGTCTCGTAGCGACCGTCTACTGGGGCGAGCTGATGGCGGTCGAGACCGCGGCGCGGCTGGGGGTGGCCGGCCTGGCCGGCGACCTCGTGGCCGACGGCGCGTTCGGCTCGCGCACCGCCGCGCTGGGAGCGGCGTACGCCGACGCACCGACCTGCGGGCACGCCTACGTCGACGCCGCGCAGGTGCACGAACACGTCGTGGCGTGCACGCGCGCGGGGCTGCAGGCCGGCTTCCACTGCATCGGCGACGCGGCGCTCGACGCGATCGGCGAGGGGTTCGCGGCCGCGGCGGCCGAGCTCGGCGACGACGCCGTCCGGGCCGGGCGGCACCGCCTCGAGCACGTCGAGATGCCCTCGGCGGCCACCATCGGCGTGCTCGCACGCCTGGGCGTCACCGCCAGCGTGCAACCGATGTTCGACGGCCTGTGGGGCGGGCCCTCGGGCATGTACGCCGCCCGCCTCGGCGAGCGCTGGCGCGAGACCAACCCCTTCCGCGACCTGGCCGCGGCCGGGGTGCCGCTGGCGTTCGGCTCGGACTCACCCGTCACGACGCTGGGCCCGTGGGCGGCCGTGCGCGCCGCGGTGCACCACCGCGTCCCCGGCCAGGGGCTGGCGCCGCTGGCGGCGCTGGCCGCCCACACCCGCGGCGGCTGGCTGGCGGCCGCGCAGGACCACCGGGGCCGGCTGGCCCGGGGCTGGGTGGCCGACCTGGCCGTGTGGGAGACCCCGTCGGGCGTCGACGCCGACGGCGTGCCCGTGCTCGAGCCCGGCGCCGAGCTGCCCCGGCTGCTGCGCACCCTGGTGGCCGGGCGCACCGTCCACCAGGCGGTGTGAGCCGGGTCTACCAGCGGCCCGGCTCGACGGTGGCGCGCTCGCCCGGCGGCAGCGCGTTGTAGAGCCGCATCGAGCCGCGGGCCGCACCGTCGGCGGCGGGGTCGGCGTAGAACGACAGCACCGTGACCGAGGCCGGCGAGAGCTCCATGCGGTAGACCGCCTCGAGGGGCGCGCCCAGCGCGTGGGCCACGAGCGTCTTGATGGGGGTCACGTGGCTGACCACGACGACGGTGCGCCCGGTGTGCTCGGCCAGCACCCGGTCGAGGCCCGCGAGCACCCGCTCCCGCACGGTGCCGAACGACTCGCCGCCGGGCGGCGGCGTGTCCATGGAGCCCAGCCAGGCGTCGAGGCCCGCGCGGTCGCGCTCGGCGACCTCGGCGAAGGTCAGCCCGTCCCACTCGCCGAACTCCATCTCGGCGAAGCCGGGCTCGATCTCCACGGTGCGCTCCAGCCGGGCGGCGACCACCTCCGCGGTCTCGCGGGTGCGGCGCACCGGCGACGAGACGACCGCGTCGACCCGCTCGCCGAGCCCGGTGAGCCAGTCGGCGGTGTCGCGGGCCTGGGCCAGGCCCTCCTCGCTCAGGGCCGGGTCGTCGCCCCCGAGGCCGCCCGAGAAGCGCTTGGCCGCGGTGTGGCGGGTGACGCCGTGGCGCACCAGCACCAGCGTGGTGGGCGGCGCCGACGGGCCGCTCCAGCCGCGGTGCCCGGCCTGGTCGCGCGGCTGGTCGCCGCGCGCGGCGCCCGGCGACTCGATCTCCTCGATCAGCGAGTCCTCGTCGGGCACCTCCTCCTCGGGAGCGGGCTCGGCACCGGCCACCGTCACGCCCTCGCGCACCCCGTCGAGCGCCTCGTTGGCCAGGCGGTCGGCGTGGGCGTTGCGGGCCCGCGGGATCCAGGTGTACGTCGTGCCGTCGGGCGCGACCTCGCCGGCCTCGGCGGCCAGCACCTGCATGTCGGGGTGCTTGATCCTCCAGCGCCCCGACATCTGCTCCACGACGAGCTTGGAGTCCATCCGGACCTCCACCTCGGCGCCCGGTGCGTGCTCGACGGCCAGGCGCAGCCCCGCCACCAGCCCGGAGTACTCGGCCACGTTGTTGCTGGCCACCCCGATGGTGCGGGCGTCCTCGGCGATGACCTCGTCGCTGGCGGCGTCCTTGAGCACGGCGCCGTACGCCGCCGGGCCGGGGTTGCCGCGCGAGCCGCCGTCGGCCTCGACGACGACGCGCGAGGTCACAGGCCCGACTCCGCGGTGCGCACCAGGATGCGCGTGCACTCCTCGCAGCGCACGACGAGGTCGGCCGGGGCCGCACGGATCACGGAGAGCTCTGCGTTGTCGATGCTGAGCTGGCAGCCGGTGCAGCGGCGCTGGTGCAGCATCGCGGCACCCACCCCGCCCTTGGCGGCGCGCAGCTTCTCGTAGAGCGCCAGCAGGTCCTCGGGCAGCCCCTCGACCGACGGGCCGCGCTGGGCCTCGACGTCGACGAGCTGGGCGTCGATGGCCGCGACCTTCTCGTCGCGTGCCGCGATCAGCTCACCGAGCCGCACGTCGGCCTGCTCCAGGAGCGTGGTGACCGAGTCGAGCACCGACTGGGCCTCCTCGAGGCGCTCCATCACCTCGATCTCGTCGTCCTCGAGGCTGCTGATGCGTCGCTCCAGCGACTCGAGCTCGTGACCCAGGCGCTCGAGGTCCTTGGGGTTGCCGACCTTGCCGGTGTCCATCCGCTCCCGGTCGCGGGCCCGCCGCGCCTTGACCTGCTCGACGTCGGCGTCGACCTTGGCCTGCTCGACGCTCAGGTCGTCGACGACGATGCGGGCGTCACGGGCCTGGTCGTCGAGCTCGTCGCGGTGGGTCTGCAGCTCGGTGATCTCGGCGATCTCGGGCAGGGTGCGGCGCTGGTGGCGCAGCTGGTCGGCCCGGGAGTCGAGCTCCTGGACCTCGAGCAGGGTGACCTGGGCGGTCGGATCGGCTTTCAGCGGTCTCTCCTGGCTGTGGGGTGTGCGGTGTGTGCATCGGGGCGGAACGTCCACGGGTCGGTGCACCGGGTGCTCACGCGGGTCTCCACCGTAGCGCCCCGCTCGCCCGCCAGCGCCGCCCGGAGTCGCGCCTCGAGCACCGGCAGCCAGGTCCACTCCGCCGCCCAGTGCGCGACGTCGACCAGCGCGGGCCCCTCGTGCTCGAGGAACTCCGAGGCCGGGTGGTGACGCAGGTCGCTCGTGACGTAGACGTCGGCCTCCCCCGCGCTCCCCGTGCCCAGCACCGTGTCGAGCAGGAAGTCACCGGCGCCGCCACAGACCGCGACCCGCCGCACCTCGCGGTCGGGGTCGCCGCCGACCCGCACGCCGTGCACCGTCGGAGGCAGCACCTCGGCGACCCGGGCGGCGAAGGCGGCCAGCGTCATCGGCTCCACCCTGCCCACCCGACCGGTGCCGGTGCTCGACAGGCCGGGGTCGGCGAGCTCCACGACGTCGTACGCCGGCTCCTCGTAGGGGTGCACCGCCAGCAGCGCGCGCACCACCTCGGCCCGGCGCGAGCGCGGGGCGACGACCTCGACGCGCACCTCGGGCACCTCCTCGAGGTCACCGACCGTGCCGATCGTGGGGGTGGCCCCGGGCAGCGGGCGGAACCGGCCGACGCCCTCGACGGTGAACGAGGCCGACTCGTAGTCGCCCAGGCGCCCGGCGCCCACCTCGGCGAGGGCCGCCCGCAGCCGGTCGGCGTCGGCCACGGGCACCAGCACCCCGAGCTTGTCGAGCGCCGGACGCGGAGCAGGGAGGATCGGGCGCAGGTCGTCGAGCCCGAGCGCCAGCGCGAGCGACTCCGAGACGCCGCCCTCGGCCTGGTCGGCGTTGGTGTGGGCCGCCAGCAGCGCGCAGCCGGCCCGGGCCAGCGTGTGCAGGGTGCGCCCCTTGGGGGTCTCGGTGGTGAAGCCGTGCACGCCCTTGAGGAACAGGGGGTGGTGCACCACCAGCAGGTCGGCGCCCCAGTCGGCGGCCTCCTGCGCCACCGCCGGCGAGGGGTCCACGGCCATCATGATCCGGCGTACCGGCTGGGCGGGGTCGCCGTGCACCAGCCCCACGCGGTCCCAGGAGTCGGCGGTGCCGGGCGGGTACCACCCGTGCACCAGGTCGACGACGTCCCTCAGCGTGGGCTCGGTGCTCGTGTGCATGGCAGGAGGCTATCGGCGCCGGTGCCGGCGCCGGGGCCGGCGCCTAGGGTGGCGTCATGCCCGTCGTGAAGATCAACGCCATCTCCGTCCCGCCCCAGGCCGGCCCCGAGCTCGAGAAGCGCTTCGCCGCGCGCGCCGGCGCCGTCGAGGGCTCCCCCGGGTTCCTGGGCTTCCAGCTGCTGCGCCCCACCGCCGGCGAGGAGCGATACTTCGTGGTCACGCACTGGGAGGACGAGGAGTCCTTCGCGGCGTGGCGCGACGGCGGCGCCCAGGCCGCGCACGCCGGCGAGCGGGCCAAGCCCGTCGCCAGCGGCGCCGACCTGCTGGAGTTCGAGGTCGTCATGGACGTCCGCCCCTCCTGAGCATCCCCGCGGGTCAGTTGACCTGGCGCTGCTGGCCCTCCCAGTAGGGCGCCCGCAGCTTGAACTTCTGCAGCTTGCCGGTGGCGGTGCGGGCCAGCTCGTCGCGGATCTCGACCGACGTCGGGGCCTTGTAGCCAGCGGCGCGCTCCTTGCACCAGGCGATCAGCTCGGCCTCGGTGGCCTCGGTGTCGGGCGCCAGCACGACCAGTGCCTTGATGGTCTCGCCCCACTTCTCGCTGGGCACGCCGATCACGGCGACCTCGGCGACCGCGGGGTGCGAGAAGAGCACGTCCTCGACCTCGATGGAGGAGACGTTCTCGCCGCCGGTGATGATCACGTCCTTCTTGCGGTCGCTAATGGTCAGGTAGCCGTCGTCGCCGATCACGCCACCGTCGCCGGTGTGGAACCACCCGCCGGCCAGGCAGCGCTCGCTCTCCTCGGGCTGCTCCCAGTAGCCCTCGAGGCAGACGTTGGAGCGGGCCAGCACCTCTCCCTGGTTCTCCGGCTCCTCCGAGGTCGCGAGGCGCACCCCGAGCGCCGGGGCGCCGGCGCGGGTCAGCCTCGCGGCCCGCTCCTCGGGCTCCAGGTCGTCCCACTCGGCGCGACCGCGGTTGATCGTCAGCAGCGGGGAGGTCTCGGTGAGGCCGTAGATCTGGATGAACTCCCAGCCCAGCTCCTCCTCCACCCGCACGACGGTCTTCGTCGGGGGCGGCGCGCCGGCCATGATGATGCGCACCCGGTCACGCCCGGGGATCGGGCCGTCCCACTCCTGGGCCGCCTCGAGCACGGCCGCCGCGACCGCCGGGGCCGCGCACATGACGGTGACCCCGTGCTCCTCGACGCGGCGCAGGATCTCGGCGCCGTCGATCTTGCGGATCACCACGTGCTTGGCGCCGGCCTGGGTGGCCACGAAGGGCCAGCCCCAGCCGTTGGCGTGGAACATCGGCAGGGTGTGCAGGTAGACGTCGCGGTCGCTGACCCCCGCGTGCATGCCGAAGGTCACCGCGTTGGTCCAGATGTTGCGGTGGGTGATCTGCACGCCCTTGGGCCGCGCCGTGGTGCCCGAGGTGTAGTTGATGGTCGCCGTGGCGTTCTCGTCGGGCTGCCACGGCTGCGGCACGCTGCCCTCGGGGGCGTAGATGAGGTCGTCGTCGCCGATCACGAAGCGGTGCTCGGCGGTGACGTCGCGCAGCTCCTCGTCGATCTCGGGGTCCACCACCAGCACCCGCGCGCCGGAGTGGTCGACGATGTACTGCACCTCCTCGGGGCGCAGCCGGAAGTTCACCGGCACCAGCACCCGCCCGTAGCCCGCGACCCCGAAGAACGAGGTGAGCAGCCGCGCGCTGTTGTGGCTGACGACCGCCACCCGCTCGCCGACCCCGATGCCGAGCTCGTCGAGCCGCGCCGCCTGGCGCGCCGCCAGCTGCGCCATCTCGCGGTAGGTCAGCCGGCCCTCGTCGCCCAGCGGCTCGGCGGGCTGATCCGGCTCGTCCACCACCCCGACCCGGTCGCCGTAGACCTGCACGGCGCGGTCGATGAAGTCCGAGACGCTGAACGGGACGATCATGGGGCTCCTCCAGTCAGTGGTGTGACGCCGCCCACTCTAGGCAGGCGCCGAGCAGCGCGGCGTACGCCGCCCTCGCCCGTACGCCGAGCGGTGCGGGCGCGGCGACGAACGGTCCGCGCCGACCTCGCCGGCTGTAGCCTGGGCCCACCCCGACCACCACCGCCAGCACCGCCAGCACCGCCAGCCCCGCCAGCCCCGGAGACCGACCATCACGCGCGAGCAGCAGCCCACCCGGCCCACGAGCCTGCTCGTGTGGCTGCGGGCAGCCGTGCTCGGGCCGGTGGTGCTGCTCTCGGGCGCGGTGTCCCACGTGGCCGCCGACGGCCTGCTGCCGTCGCCGGTGGTGATGGCCGTCGCGCTGGTGGCCTGCACCGCGCTGAGCGCGACCTTCCTGCGCTCGCGGGCCTCCGCGCTGCGGCTCGTGGCGCTCGTCGTCGGCGGGCAGGCCGCCACCCACCTGCTCCTCTCGGCCACGGCCGGCCACCAGGACGCCGCGTCGGCCGCGGCCCCCGCGACCGGGCCCGCGGCGGGCCCCGCCCTGCAGGCCGTCGCCGACGACGCAGGGCGCCGGGTCGGGTCGCTGTCCGACCACTTCGACGCGGCCTCGGCCGCCGGGGGGCGGGCCGGCGAGGCCGTGACCGCCGGACCGACCAGCCAGGTCCTGGGCCACCTGGTCGACCACACGCTCGCCCAGGGCCCGCTCATGCTCCTGGCCCACACCCTGGGCGCCGTCGCGCTCGGGCTGTGGCTGGCGGCCGGCGAGTCGGCCCTGTGGCACCTGCTCGTCCTGGCATCGGTGCGGGCACGGGTCGCCGTGACCCTGCAGGTCGCGCTGCTGCCGCTGCACGCCTCCGCCCTCGGCGGCCTCGACGCCGCCCGCCGGCTGCCCGTCCCGCCGCTGCTGCTCCTGCCGCTGGAGCGCACCCTGCCCCACCGTCTCGTCACCCGTCGCGGTCCTCCCTTCCTCCTCGCCGCCTGACCCGCACCGCCCGCCGGCGGTGCTTCCCCGCGCGCTCGCGCGCGCCCCCGTCGTACGAGGAGAACCCCGATGACCCGCACCACCCACTCCACCCCTGCCCGCGGCCGCGCCCGCCGGCTCGTCCCCGCGGCCGCCCTGGCCCTCGCCCTCGGCGCCGGACTGGCGGCCTGCGGCGACGAGGAGCCCACCGGCTCAGCGGACGCCGCCTCCGAGACCGCAGACCAGGCAGGCTCCGTCACGATCGGCGACCCCTGGGTGCGCGCCACCGTGGGCGCCGAGGACACCTCCATGTCGGCCGCGTTCATGACCATCGACAACGACGGCGACGAGGACGTCACGCTGGTCGGCGCCAGCACCGAGGTGGCCGGCATGGTCGAGATCCACGAGATGTCGATGGTCGACGGCGCGATGGCGATGCAGGCGGTGTCCGACGGCCTGGTCGTCGAGGCCGGCCGCGGCAAGGTCCTCCAGCCCGGCGGCTACCACGTCATGCTGATGGACCTGCAGGGCGAGCTCGCAGCCGGCGACGAGGTCGAGCTGACGCTGGAGTTCTCCGACGGCAGCGCGCAGAGCCTGACCGCGCCCGTCAAGGAGTTCACCGAGGAGGAGGGGCACTACCACGAGCCCGGCACCGGCGAGCACGAGCACCAGTGAGCCCGGCCCCACGCGTCAGCCGTCGGCGGCTCCTGGGGTACGTCGGCAGCATCGGCGTGGGCGCCGCGGCCGGCGCGGGAGCGGTCCTGGCCACCGGCGCCGAGGACGCGGCCCCCGCGTCCACGGTGCCGGCACCGGCCGCCCCCGGCCGCACCATCGAGCCCTGGGGAGCCCACCAGCCCGGGGTCGCCGCGCCGCAGGCGGCGGTGAGCGAGCTGGTCGCCCTCGACCTGCTGCCGGGTGTCGACCGCGACGCCCTGGGCAGGTTGATGCGCCTGTGGACCGGGGACGTCGAGGCCCTCGCCGCGGGTCGCGGTGCCCCGAGCGACCCGGCCCCCTGGTTGTCCCAGCCGGCCTCCGACCTGACGATCACGGTCGGGGTCGGCCCCGGGGCCTGCCGCCCGGGCCTCTTCGGCGCCGGTCCCCCGGGCTTCGGCGACGTGCCGCCGATGCGTCACGACCGGTTGCAGCAGCGCTGGAGCGGCGGCGACCTGGTGGTGCTGGTCGCCGGCCGCGACGGCACCACCGTCGCCCACGCCGTACGCCGCCTGGTCGCCGACGCGGCGCCCTTCGCGCGGGCACGGTGGCGCCAGGTGGGCTCGTGGAACCCGACCGATCCGTCCGGCCGCCCGCAGACCGGGCGCAACCTCTTCGGCCAGGTCGACGGCTCCGGCAACCCGCAGCCCGGCACCCCGCTCTTCGACGCCACGGTGTGGGTGGACGAGGGGCGCTGGGCCGGGGGCAGCAGCCTCGTGGTGCGCCGCATCCGGATGGACCTCGACACCTGGGACGAGCTGACCCGCGACGAGCAGGAGCGCTCGGTCGGGCGCGCCCTGGCCGACGGCGCACCGCTGACCGGCGGCCCCGAGCTCGCCGACCTCGACCTCGCGGCCCGGTCGCAGGGCAGGCTGGTGGTGCCGGCCGACGCCCACGCCCGGCGGGCGCACCCCAGCCTCAACGGGGGCCGCCGGATGTTCCGCAAGGGCGCCAACTACACCCGCGAGGTCGAGACCGAGCAGGGCGTCGAGGTCGAGAGCGGGCTGGTGTTCCTGGCCTTCCAGGCCGACCTGGCCGACCAGTTCGTGCCGGTGCAGCAGGCGCTCGACGAGTCCGACCAGCTCAACGAGTGGACGACGGCCATCGGCTCGGCCAGCTTCGCGGTGCTGCCGGGCTTCGAGCGGGGCTCCTGGCTGGGCGAGCAGCTCCTCGCCTGACCCGCGAGCCGGCGCCAGTTCACGCCGTACGCCGGCTCGAAGCAGGCGAAGCACCAGGTGCCGTGTGGCCGCCGCTCCCTCCGCGGCGGCCACACGTGTCTCCGGCGCGAGGGCCGGAGTGACCGTGGGTCAGCGGGCCTCGGCGGCGCGCTGGGTGGCGTCGAAGACGAACTTCACGCTGTCGCTCTTGAGCTGGAAGTCGTTGCCCGCGCTCTGGGGCAGGGCCAGGGTGATCCGCAGGTTCGAGACCTTCGACTCGGCGTTGAGGGTCTTGGTCACCGCCGCCAGGTCACGGTTCGCCGCGATCACCGGCACCGAGGACAGGATCGAGGTCACCTCACCGGCACAGCTCATCTTCTTCGACTCCGCCGCCTCGACCCACGCCGTGGCGCACTGGTCGATGGACAGCCGCAGCCCGTCCTTGACATCGCTGGTCAGGACCGAGGGCACCACGGCCGCCGACGTCGTGGTCAACGCCACCGACCCGAACCCCTCGGTAGCACCAGCACGGCTCAGCTGCACCGCACGCTCCACGCTGTCACCGGGCACCAGGTTCACCGCAGCCACGTCCAGACCCTGCGTGCCCTGCCCGGCCAGCTCGATCTTCGTCTCCCCCGCCGCCACCGCCTCGGTGGCCTGGGTCGAGGAGGTGAACGAACCGAACGTGCCCAGACCCGCCACCGCCGTCGCACCAGCAACCAGCGCCACCGACGCAACGACACGAGTGACGGACTTACGAGAAGCGGTGTTCGAGGCCATGAGGGGAGTCCTTGTCTAGAAGCCGGCGAGTGCCGGTCCGGGGCGATGAACAGAACTCTGCAGCCCCCACCTCAAGCCACCACCAGGTAAAGACCCCCCGTTCCCACAAGCAACCCGCAAGACCACAAGACCAGCCCGCGACCCGGCCGGTTCGAACCAGCCGACTCGCGGCGTACCCCGCCGTACACCAGGAACTCCCGCCGGCTCGGCGAGGAACTCGTGCCGGCTCGGCAGGAACTCACGCCAGCTCGCGAGGAACTCGTGCCGGCTCGCGGGTCAGCGCTGCCAGACCCGCCGACGGGGACCGGTGGGCGGGTCCGCGGCCGGCGACTCGGTCTGGGCCCACACCCGCCGCCAGGTCGCCACGTCGGGGCCACCGGGGTCGGGGGTCGAGCCCGTGACGCGCCGGCGCTGGGCCTCCCACCAGGTGCTGCTGTCCTCGTCGAGCAGCGCCGCGACGGCCTCGCGCACCCGTGGGGCGTAGTCGCGCACCGACTCGCCGCCACGTGCCCGCAGCGGCTCGCCGAACCGCACCGTCAGCTGCCGCCGCCCGCCGGCGTCACGCCCGGGCCACCCGGCCCCGCGCGGCATCGCGGCGAAGGTCCCGCGGTGGGCCACCGGCACGATCGGCACGTCGTGGGTGTGCGACAGGTAGGCCGCGCCCATCCGGAAGGTGTGCATCCAGCCGTCGCCCGAGCGGGTGCCCTCGGGGAAGATCACCAGGCTCCAGCCGTCGGCCAGCACCTCCCCCGGCGTCGCCGACATGGAGCCCCCGCGACGGTCGATGGGGAAGGTGTTGAACAGCAGCGACGAGCCCACCGCCCGCCACCAGGTGTCGAAGAAGTAGTCGGCCGCGGCGGCCACGGCCGTGCGCCGGCGCCACTCGTCGGGCAGCGAGAGCAGCAGCAGCGGGGTGTCGAGGTGGGAGGCGTGGTTGGCCACGAAGATGACCGGCCCCTCGACCCGGTCGAGCACGTCGAGGCCCTCGACCCGGGTGCGCACCTGGGAGCGGAAGACCGGCTCGAGGCCCACCTTCTGGGCCACCTCGCGCGCGGCGAGGGCCGGGCGACGCCGTGCCCAGTCGGAGCCGAAGACCTGCGTGCGCACCGGCTCGACGTACGGCTCGGCCGAGCGCGGCACCTGCGAGCGCCGTCCCCACCGCCAGCCGCGGGCGGTGCGGCGCACGTCGTCGACGCCCTCGCGCAGGAACCCCATCGGTGCCCCCTCAGACCCGCACGTCCGCCAGCAGGTGCGGCGGGTTGTGCAGGTAGGTGATGGAGGGGCTGGTGCCGACGGTGCCGGAGGCCATCTCGAGGGCGTCGGCCAGGGTCGAGGCCGCCCGGAAGCCGAGCCGGGCCGCCGCCCGCCGGTCGCCGCCGACCCAGATGACGTCGCCGACGTGGTCCATCGCGTGCGCCGCCCAGTACCACATGTAGAAGGGGTGCACCCCGTGGTAGGCGTGCGAGGTGCGGTAGAGGTGGCGGTACCACGGGTCCTCGGCGAACTGCCGCTCGTACTTCTCGCCGATCACCGCCGGGTCGGTGGTCTCGGCCAGCACCTCCTCGTAGAAGTCGACGTACGACGGGTGGTGCAGCTGGTTGAAGCCCTCGTCGAGCGGGTGGTAGAGGATCACGGCGCCACCGCGGCGCACCACCGGGTGCCCACGGTAGGAGTTGAAGTAGTAGCCCAGCCCCATGCAGGTGGCCAGCACCGGGTTCATCGAGCTGTTGACGTTGTAGGGGCCCAGGTAGGGCACGCCCATCACCAGCACGTCGGAGGTGCCCTGCACCTCGACCAGCTGCTGGCGGTGCACCCGGGCGAGGGTCTGCTCGTGCACGGCCTCGACCTCGCCGGCGGCGATGCCGGTCAGCCCGTAGGGCGCGCGCAGGTCGTGGAAGATCTTGTGCCGCAGCTTCTGCGGCGCCAGCGCGAGCCCGCGCCGGGCCGCGAGCATCGAGGCCTGGTCGCGCACCGACCACTCCCACTCGCGCTTCATCAGGAACTCGTAGGGGCGCGGGAAGACGTCGTTGTTGAGCGTGGTCTCGACCTGGAAGACCGGCACGGTGTCCTTGATGACCCGCCCGATCCGCCACGCCGACTGGTGCATCGCCGACTTCTGGTGGTCCATGAAGGAGCGCGAGTGCACCATCGTGTGCGCATTGTGGTGGTGGCGCAGGCTCTTGTACGACGCCAGCCCGATGCCGACCGACTTGTGCCCGCCGTCCATGGCGACCAGGTTCACGTTGACGTAGACCAGCAGGTCGGACTCGGCGGCCCGCTTGCTGATCTCGATGTCCTCGCCGCGCTCGGTGGTGCCGAGGTGGCTCAGGGCGTCGCGGTCCTCGGCGTCGAAGTTGTAGAGCTTGCCCTGGGGGTGGAAGGAGCGGAAGACCCGCTCCCCGACGATGTGCTCGAGCTCGGCGGTGGTCATCCGACGGTGCAGCGCGTTGGCGGCGATGATCTCGACGTCGTCGACCCCGGCCTCGGCGGCCATCGTGAGCACCTGCTCGATGATGCGCTGGCGGATGTCGGGGCGGCGCATGCTGGGCAGCGGCAGCGAGACGTCGTCGAAGG
This sequence comes from Nocardioides sp. 31GB23, assembly GCF_040012395.1. Lineage (NCBI taxonomy): Bacteria > Bacillati > Actinomycetota > Actinomycetes > Propionibacteriales > Nocardioidaceae > Nocardioides > Nocardioides sp. 31GB23. Next base: position 70,054 of record NZ_JBDYKJ010000010.1, read on the forward strand.
CGATGGTCAGCCGCATCCCGGCGAAGAGCCGCTCGGGCAGCGGGTCGCTGTCGACCGGGTGCAGCAGGGCGTCGCGCACGGCGCCCTCGACGTCGGCGATGCCCGGCAGCGACTCGGGCGGGTAGATCACCCGGGTGCCGAGGGGGAAGTCCTCGAGGCGGAAGCCGAGGCCCTCGTGGACCACCAGCGGCGGGGTGCGGTCGTCGACCTCGAGCACGAAGCCTGGTCGGGTCACTGGGTGCTCCTCGCCCTGGTCGTGGTGGTCGTCCTGCCTGTGCTCACTGCGTTCTCCTGGGGTCGAAGGCCACCTTCACGGTGCCGAGGCGTCCGGTGGAGTGGGCGTGGTCGAGGGCCTCGCGCCAGCGGTGCAGCGGGTAGGCCGCCACTCCGTCGGCGACGCTCGCGATCGCGTCGTGCCCGGCCAGCTCGAGAGCGGTCTCGAAGGCGCTGCGCCCGCCCGGCTCGACGCGGGCCGAGGCGTAGCTGCCGACCACCTCGAGCTCGCGGAACCAGGCGGCCGACAGGTCGGCGGGGCGCGGCATCCCCGACAGCATGACCCTGCCGCCGGCCCGGGTCGCCTGCAGCGAGGTCTCCAGTGACGCCTTGCTGCCGACGGCGTCGAGGGCCACGTCGACACCGCCGAGCAGGTACGCCGACGACAGCTCGGGGTGCAGCTGGAAGGCGCCGGTGGCGCGGCGTACCCGTCGCAGCACCTCGTGCGGGGCCACCACCTCGCTGGCGCCGAGAGCCAGGGCCAGCTCGCGCTGGTGCGCGTGCTTGGCCACGACCAGGATCTCGGCGGCCGGGGTCAGCTCGCGCAGCGCCAGCGTCACGAACAGGCCCACGGCGCCCGCGCCGCTGACCAGCACCCGGTCGCCGGCCGCGACCCCGGCGCGCAGCGCGGTGTGCACCGCGCAGGCCAGTGGCTCGGCGAGCAGGGCCTGCGCGTCGGTGAGCGACTCGGGCACCGGGTGCAGCTGGCTGCGGTGCGCGCTCAGCTGCTGTCCCCAGCCGCCTCCGGTGTCGTGGCAGAACCCGGTCTGCAGGCCCGGCGAGACGTCGCCGACGGTGATCCGCGAGCAGCGGTTGGTCGCGCCCGCGGCGCAGCCCTCGCAGGGCTCGACCCCGCGTGCGGCGCAGGCCAGCACGGGGTCGACCACGACGCGGGTGCCGGCGGGCAGGTCCTCGCAGTCCTCGACCAGCTCGGCGACCACCTCGTGGCCCGGCACGAAGGGCAGCGAGACCAGGGCGGAGAAGTAGAGGCTGGTGCCGCCCGACAGCATCGACAGGTCGGAGCCGCAGATGCCGGAGAGCCGGGTGCGCAGCCGCGCCCAGCCGGGGTGGCGCACGACCGGGGCCTCGAGGGTGGCCAGCCGCAGCGGCGCGGCCACACCGGAGAGCAGCCCGGGCATCCGCGTGCCGACCGCCCGCCCGACCACGGTGCGCGGCAGCGAACGGAACATCTCCAGCGCGAGCATCATCGGCGGGCTCCTGCCGGGTTGAGACCGCGGCTCGCCGAGGGCGGGCTGGCCCAGTCGACGATCGTCCAGTGGTGCCGGCGCGCGTGGCGGTAGAGCGAGACGTCGGGACGCACCGCCACCGGGTGCCCGGCGGCCGCGAGCAGCGGGAGGTCGGAGTGCGAGTCGGCGTAGGCGTAGGAGCGGCCCAGGTCGACGCCGTTGCGGGCGGCCCAGTCGCGCATGAAGGCGGCCCGCGACTCCCCCACCAGCGGCGAGCCGGCCAGGTGCCCGGTGCAGGTGCCCGCCCCGTCGACGGCCAGCTCGGCGGCCTCGACGTGGTCGAAGAGCGGCGCCAGCGGGCGGGTCAACGGGCGCACGGCCCCGGTGATCAGCACCGTGCGGTGCCCGGCGCGCCGGTGCTCGCGCACCCGTCGTACGGCGGCCGGGGCCAGGCGCGAGAGGACGTGGTCGCTGAGCAGCTCGTCGACCACGGCGTCGAGGTCCTCGAGCCGGGCGCCGGCGTACTCGCGGTAGACCGCGCGCAGGAAGGCGCTGCGCTCGCGGCGCTCGGCGCGCACCAGCGAGGGCACCCGGCCGGCGACCCGCGCCAGCTCGGCGAAGCGGCCCGCCCCGTCGAGCTCCTGCAGCCGCATCCACAGGTAGGTCTCGATGACGTTGGAGGACAGCAGCGTGCCGTCCATGTCGAAGAACGCTGCCACCTCGCTCGGGCCGGCGTCCTGCGCCCCCGCCCGGCCGGTCACCTCGGGCAGGCGCGCGCCGCCCGCGCTGCGCCCGGCCGAGCCCTGGCGGCGGGCCCGCAGCTCGTCGAGGCGGCGCACCGGCGCCGTCACGGCCGGGCAGTGGATCTCGCGCAGGTAGACCGGCCAGTCGATGGCGGCGGTGTCGAAGGCGAAGGTGCGCTGGTCGTCGGGCGAGAGCCGTTCGCGCAGCGCCGTGGTCGCGTCGTCGGAGAAGCGCAGCTCCGCCTGCGCGTACTCCTGGTAGAGCGTCAGGTAGCGGCGCAGGAACTCCAGGCGCCGCCCCCGCCGGTCGAGCTCACGGGCCACCTGGCGGGTGCGGTCGCTGCGCGGGGCGTGCCCGACGACGTAGTCGGCGACCTTGAAGGCCCGCTCGCTGGTCGTCAGCAGCCGGTCGACCGAGGCCGCGCCGGGGAAGCGCCAGTCGGGCAGCCGGGCCGCGCCGCGGGCGCCGACCTGGAAGGGGTGCTCGTCGAAGTAGGCGCGCACGTGGGAGTAGAGCTCGCCGAAGGTCAGCGGGTTGCGATCGCCCGAGCACACGTGCAGGTACGCCGCCTCGCCGGGCTCGGGCGGGTGCGCCAGGGCCGCGACGATCGCCGAGGCCACGTGGTCGACCGGCACGATGTCGACGATCGTGTCGGCGGCGGCGGGGAACTCCGGCAGCTCGCCGCGCCCGTAGGCAAGGATCAGCGGCTCCGCCATCTTGAACCCCTCGATCCAGCCGGCGTGCGGGCGCTCGAGGGCAGACTCGATGATGCTCGGGCGCAGCACCGTGACCCGGTGACCGGCCCGTGCGTGCGCCTCCACCACCCGCTCGCCGAGCGCCTTGGTGAAGGTGTAGCAGTCGGTCCAGCCCAGGCTGCGCGCCCGCTCGGTGCCGACCTTCACCAGCTCGGCGGAGACCCAGTCGCGGCGCGCCTGCTCGGTCGCCGTCGCCGCCGTCAGCAGGCCGGCGCGCGAGTGCGCCTTCTCGGCCCTGCGCCGCGCGGCCTCGAGCACCTCGGCGCTGCGGCTGCGGTGCTCGGTGTCGCGGCGCTGGGCCAGGCCCCACGCCAGCTCGGCCTCCAGGTCGACGTCGTGCTCGACCGGCGCCTCCGGCACGTGGCCGCGGCGTCTCCCGGCGACGTACGCCGTCGAGACGTGCAGGTAGTGCACGTCGCGGCCGGCCTCTCGTCCCGCCTCGACCACCCGCGCGAGCAGGTCGCGGGTGCCCACGACGTTGGTGGTGAAGGCCTCGTCGACCGGTGGGTCGAAGCTGACGTCGCCGGCGCAGTGGACCACCGCGTCGAGGTCGGCGGGCAGCGCCGGCACGTCGGCCAGGTCCCCCTCGACCACGCCCAGCCGCGACTCGAGCAGGGCCTCGACGCCGCCGGCGTGGGCCACCGCCTGCTCGAAGACCGGTTTCTCCAGGAGCTTGGCGATCCGCGCCGCGCCGCCGGTCGAGCCCTTGGGCCGGACCAGGAGGCTGACGCGCACGTCGGGCACCTCGTGCAGCAGCAGGTGCAGCAGCGCCTCGCCGACGAACCCGGTGACCCCGGTGAGCAGCAGGTGCCGGCCCGCGAGCCTGCCGGCCACCGACCCGGACGGTGCCTGCGTCATGCGTCCTCCTCGCCGCGGGCTGCACGACCCGCACGCGCAGCACCGTACAGACGTACGGCGCTGCGCGGGAGGGGGGCTCAGGACGGCCAGGTGGCCCAGGTGACCTCTCCGCCCCGCACCACGACGTCGAGGACGACGTCGTCGGTGCCGGGCGCGTAGAGCAGGTAGCCGCCCTCGTGCAGGTCGGGGAAGACCACCGAGGGCGCGATGCCCGCCGGGGTACGGCGCGGCACCACCGCGACGTGCCGCCGGTGCCCGTGGTGGTGCCCGTGGTCGTGCCCGTGGTCGTGCGAGTGCTCGTGCGGGTGCTCGTGGCGGTCGCGACCGTCCACGGGGTCGATCTCGACCTCGTGGCCGACCAGTGCCGCGGGCATGTCGACGACGAGGGCCCCCACGTCGCCCCCGATGTCGAGCAGCACCGAGCCCTCGCCGGCCCACGGGTTCTCGTCGAGGTTCGCCTGATGACTCAGCAGGCTCGTCTCGTCAGGACCCGCGGTGCCGCTCCCCGGGACGGTCGCGACCCCGGTCACGACGCCTGCGTCGTGCCGGGCTCGGTCTGGTATCCGCCACCGGGCAGACCGAGGTAGGGGAACTCGCCCAACAGCGGCGAGTTGGTGTACTCCGAGCCGTCCTCCACCGCGGCGGCGGCGTCGTCGGGCGTGTAGGACGGGTCCACCAGCGGGATGGTCAGCCCGGCGATGGCCCGCAGCTCGATCGTGGTGACGTTGTCCTCGAGCCGGCGTCCGTTGGGGAAGCCGGCCGGGTCGCCGCCGACCAGGCCCAGCGGGTTCGGGTCGTTGCTCGGCGGGATCGCCACGTTGAGGCGCAGCATGTCGGAGGGCACCGGGCCGGTGTAGTTCTGGAAGCCCGGCACGACCCCCTCGGGGATGCCCGTGAGCAGGATCGCGTGCAGGTCGGCGCGGCGCTTGTCGTAGGCCTCCAGGTTCGGGAAGACCCCCGGGTAGAGCACCGGCAGCAGCCCCCCGAGCTCGGGCTTGTAGACGAACTTCTGGTACTTGCTGTCGCCCGAGGGCTCACGGCTGTTCCAGAGGTCCTTCTCGGCCATCGGCACCACGACCTCGTTGAAGAGCGGGTTGCCCAGGCGCGAGACCTGGCGCCACTTGCCGAAGTCGCGGTAGCTGCCGGTCTTCTTGTTGAAGACCCGCGAGGTGCGGCGGCTGGCGGTGGCCCACACGCCGATGGTCGAGGTGGCCGACATCGGGTCCGAGGGCGTGGAGCCGTCCCGGGTGAGCTCGTCGATCGGCACCTCGATGGCGATGGTGTGCACGTTGTAGGACTGCACCGAGTTGATGCCGTCCATCGCGCCCATCGGGATCAGGTGCGCCTCGTTGAAGGGGCGCAGCGCGCCCAGGTCGAAGATGGAGCCCAGGTCGACCCAGAACGCGTCGGCCCGCTGGCCCGCGAAGACCTTGCGCCCGCGCGGCAGCTGGTGCACCGCCTGGTCGGCGAGGGCCGCGTAGTCGGGGGTGGAGCGCTTGCCGACGTTGACCGGCGGGCAGGGCAGGTTGCTGCCCAGCGTCGTGGTGTCGTTGCCCTTGACCCTCTTGACCGAGTAGCTCTGCGGTCGGTTCCAGGTCTCGTCGTCGATGTCGTTGATCGGACCGGTGTTGTAGAGGAAGGTCCGGTCGTTGCGCACCGTGGTCTTGAACTTGAACTGGTAGCTGACGTCGGCCTGGGCCGTGCCCTTGTTGGAGACGTGGATCTCGTAGAGCACGTCGTCGCCGAACTCGAAGAAGTTCGGGCCCGAGTCGGGCTTCTGCAGCGGGATGAAGTTGGCGATCAGGACGACGTTGCCGGGGTTGGCGGGGCTGCGGAACGCGTAGACGTCCGTGCTGTCGGCCACGGGGTCCTTGGAGATCTCCGGTGCTTCGCGGTGGGACGACATCTCACTTGCCTCCCATCGCGGCGAGCAGGCGGGTCACGAGGTCGCGGTCGCGCACGACCACCTCGTCCTCGCCGATCATCAGCGTCACCCGGTCGGAGCGGTGGTCCTCGACGTAGGCGACGAGCGGCTCCTGGGCGCTGATCCGGTTCGGGCGGGAGGCCGCCGAGGCCGCTCCCCCACCGATGAGTGCTGCTGCTCCGACCGCGGCGCCGGCACCTGCCACCGCGATCACGTTCCGTCTGCTGGTCTCGCTCATCCGAGTTGCCTCCACGGGTCTGCGACCGCCTCTGGTGAGGCGGGTCACAGGTGCTTCGGCACCGTCACCCTCCCGGATGGGACCTCTCGGCGAATACTTTCGCCGGCTGTCGCGGTGGTGGGCGCAGAGGGGATCGAACCCCCGACCACCTCGTTGTAAGCGAGGTGCTCTACCGCTGAGCTATACGCCCCGGAGCCCGCACGGAGCGCACCGCGGGCGGGCCACAGACTAGACGCTCACGCACGCGGGTCGGAAATGAGTCGAACCGCTGGCGTCTCGGGTCACCAGCGGTTCGACACCACCTAGGTTACGTGCCGCCCCCGACGAGCGTCACGACTCTCGAGGATTCCGCGCGGATTTTGCCCAGGATGGTCCAGACCGCGCCCGCGGGCCGACCCCCGGCCGGCGCTCAGGCCAGGGCCGTGAGCTGGCGCAGGTGCTCGTCGAGGTCGCGACCGTCCGGGTTCGCGTTGTGCACCGCCCAGCGCACCAGGCCCTGCTTGTCCACCACGTACGACGAGCGGCGTGGCGCCCCGACTGCCTCGTCGAAGACGTCGTAGGCCCGCGAGACCTGCCCGTGCGGCCAGAAGTCGGAGAGCAGCGGGAAGTTCAGCCCGTCGGCGTCGGCGAAGGCGCGCAGCGCGAACATCGGGTCACAGGAGATGGCGAGGACCTCGGTGTCGAAGGTCATGAACTCGGCCAACCGGTCGCGGACCCCGGCCATCTCGCTGGTGCACACCCCCGAGAAGGCGTAGGGGTAGAAGAGGATCGCCACCGCCTTCACCCCGCGGTACGACGACAGGGTGACGTCCTGGCCGAACTGGTCGCGCAGCGTGAAGTCGGGCGCCGGGCCACCCAGGGTCAGGCCGCGCTCCTCGGTGTGGTGCTGGCTCACGCGTCCTCGCTCCGCAGCTCTCGCTTGAGCACCTTGCCGGTGGCGTTGCGCGGCAGCTCGTCGAGGAAGACCACCTCGCGGGGCACCTTGTAGCGCGCCAGGTGCTGCTTGACCCAGCCCTGCACGGCCTCCTGGTCGAGCCCGGCGCCGTCGCGGAGCACCACGAAGGCACGCAGCCGCTGGCCGAAGTCGTCGTCGTCGACACCGACCGCCGCCACCTCGGCGACGTCGTCGTGGCGGGCGATGCAGTCCTCGACCTCCTGGGGGAAGACGTTCTCGCCGCCCGAGACGATCATGTCGTCGTCGCGTCCCTCGACGTAGAGCCGTCCGTCGTCGCCGATCCGGCCGACGTCGCCGGTGGCCATCAGCCCGTCGACGACCTCCTTCGAGCCGCCACCGGTGTAGCCCTCGAAGAGCAGCGTGTTGCCGACGAAGATCCGCCCGGCCTGTCCCGTGGCCACCTCCTCGCCGGTCTCGTCGAGCACCTTGAGCACCGTGGCGTACGGCGCCCGGCCGGCCGTCGAGGGCGCCTCGCACAGGTCGGCGGGCCCGGCGACGGCGGCGTAGGCGACCTCGGTGGAGCCGTAGGTGGAGTAGAGGTTGTCGCCGAAGCGGTCCATCCAGGTCAGCGCCAGGTCGCCGGGCAGCGCCGAGCCCGACGACGCGACCACCTCGACCCGGGACAGGTCGTGGGCGTCGAGGACCTCAGCGGGCAGCGCGAGGATGCGCTGCAGCATCACCGGGATCACCGCCACGCTCTCGCAGCGCTCCTCGGCGATCGTGCGCAGCGCCTCCTCCGGCTCGAAGCGGCGCCGCAGCACCAGCGTGGTGCCCAGGAGCATGGCCAGGGCCATGTGGGCGAAGCCCCACGTGTGGAAGAGCGGCGCGGCCACGTGGCAGCGCCAGCCGTGGCGCAGCGGCATCGCCGAGAGCAGCGCCACGGCGGCATCGATGCCGGCCTCGCTGCGCGGCGCCCCCTTGGGGGTGCCGGTGGTGCCGGAGGTGAGGATCACCGTGCGTCCGTGGCGGGCCGGCGGCTCGAGGTCGCCGTCGTCGTGGACCGCGACGAGCCGTTCGACGGTGTCGGCACCCTCGGGCAGCTCGCGCTCGTCGTCGACCCAGGCCACGACGCGCAGCGGCACGTCGGCCTCGGCCAGCAGGTCGTGGAACTCCTGGTCGTGCACCACCGCGGCGGGGCGGTCCCGGCCCAGCACCTCGACCAGCTGGGGGCCGGCGAAGGCGGTGTTGAGGTAGAGGGCGTCGGCGCCGAGCTTGGCCGCGGCGCAGGTCACGTCGAGGAAGAAGCGGTGGTTGCGGCACATCACCGCGACGGCGTCGCCCTCGCCGATGCCGCGCTCGCGCAGGGCCCGGGCCAGCGCGTTCGAGCGGGCGTGCAGCTGGGCCCAGGTGAGCTCGCCGAGCTCGTCGACGACACCGACCTCGCCCGGGGCCCGCACGGCCAGGGAGGCGAAGCCGCCGGCGGGACCGGTGCCCCAGTCCTTGAGCACCTTGGCCAGCCTCGCCAGGACCACCGGGGAGTAGGGGCGCAGCACCCCGGCGCGCGTCAGCACGCGGAGACTGGTGCCGACCGTTCCGGCGCTGGTGAGCAGCGTGGAGATCATGACGTCCGATCTGCCGTGGCCGCCCCGCAGCCCGCGACGGGAGGGGGCAGGTGTGGCCGGGTCTGGCCGGGCCTGGGTCAGGCCGGGGTCTTGGGGGTGACCAGGCGCGTGGCGGCCCAGTCCTTGCTGACGGTGGCGGTGGTGGTCTGTGCGAGGCCGGCCACGGGAGCGGCCTCGGCGACGTCGGCGGGGTCGACCGACCCGGGGCGCCCGATGCGCGGGGTGAGCAGCCAGATGGCGCCGCCGCCGACCAGGTCGGTCAGCGCGTCGACCAGCGAGTCGACCAGGTCACCGTCGTCGTCGCGGTACCAGAGCACGACGGCGTCGACGACGTTGCCGTAGTCACCGTCGACCATGTCGGCGTCGATGGCGTCCTCGATGGCCACCCGCAGGGTGTCGTCGGTGTCGTTGTCCCACCCGAGCTCCTGGACCACCATTCCCTTGCCGAGGCCGAGGCGCTCGGCCGGGCCTGAAGGGGTGCCTGTCTGGGTGGACCCGCCACCCGCGGTCGAGCTCACTGAGACCTCCACGTCGTCACACCCGCGGCACTGCGCCGCAGGGTAGTGCGGACAGTCCAGCGGAGTTGGGCGGACGACGCAACCTCCCGCGCGGGTGGCGAGACGCCGGCGCGTGCCTCGGCGTACCCGCCTCGAGGTCGTTCGGGACCCCTCTCAGGACGCCTGCGACCGGATACAGGACATACCGGCCGGTAGATTTCGGTTCGTCGACCTGCGTGCCACGATGGACGAGTGACCGACGACTCATCTCCTGCAGCAGGCACCGCCGCCGACGCCACCGAGCCCACCGGCTCCCAGGGCGTCGAGAGCACGCCCACCCCGCGTGGCAGCGCGAAGACCTCGGTGATCCACGAGGGCCTGCCCACCCAGCTGCCAGACATCGACCCCGACGAGACGCGCGACTGGATCGAGTCCTTCGACTCGATGCTCGCCGAGCGGGGCCGCGACCGCGCCCGCTACGTGATGCTGCGCCTGCTCGAGCGCGCCCGCGAGACCCAGGTCGGGGTCCCGGCGCTGCGCAGCACCGACTACATCAACACCATCCCGCCCGAGCGCGAGCCGTGGTTCCCCGGTGACGAGGACGTCGAGCGCCGCATCCGCGCCTTCATCCGGTGGAACGCCGCGGTGATGGTCTCCAGCGCCAACCGCAAGGGCCTCGAGGTGGGCGGTCACATCGCCACCTACCAGTCCTCCGCCAGCCTCTACGAGGTCGGCTTCAACCACTTCTTCCAGGGCAAGGACGCCCCCGGCGGCGGCGACCAGATCTACATCCAGGGCCACGGCTCCCCCGGCGTCTACGCCCGCGCCTTCCTCGAGGGCCGTCTCGAGGAGCAGCAACTCTACCGCTTCCGCCAGGAGGTCCAGCACGGCACCGGCGCCGGGCTGCCCTCCTACCCGCACCCGCGCCTGATGCCGGACTTCTGGGAGTTCCCCACGGTCTCGATGGGCCTGACCGGCATCAACTCCATCTACCAGGCGCGCTTCAACCGCTACCTGCACAACCGCGGCATCAAGGACACCGACCAGCAGCACGTGTGGGCCTTCCTCGGCGACGGCGAGATGGCCGAGCCCGAGTCGCTGGGTGCCATCGGGGTCGCGGCCCGCGAGGAGCTCGACAACCTGACCTGGGTCATCAACTGCAACCTGCAGCAGCTCGACGGCCCGGTGCGCGGCAACGGCAAGATCATCCAGGAGCTCGAGTCGACCTTCCGCGGTGCCGGCTGGAACGTCATCAAGGTGGTCTGGGGCCGCGAGTGGGACGACCTGCTGGCCCGCGACGTCGACGGCGTCCTGGTCAACAAGATGAACACCACCCCCGACGGCGCCTTCCAGACCTACTCCGTCGAGGACGGCGCCTACATCCGCGACAGCTTCTTCGGTGGCGACCCGCGCCTGCGCAAGATGGTCGAGCACATGAACGACCGGCAGATCCAGAAGCTGCCGCGCGGCGGCCACGACTACCGCAAGGTCTACGCCGCCTTCGACGCCGCCAAGAAGCACGTCGGGCAGCCGACGGTGATCCTGGCCAAGACCGTCAAGGGCTGGACGATCGACGCCCTCGAGGGCAAGAACGCCACCCACCAGATGAAGAAGCTGACGCAGGACGACGTCAAGAAGTTCCGCGACCGCCTCTACCTCCCGATCTCCGACCGCGACCTCGAGCGCTCGTACGACGAGACCGGTGCGGCGCCGTTCTTCCACCCCGGCGCCGACGCACCCGAGATCGAGTACATGATGGAGCGCCGCCAGGCCCTCGGTGGGGCCGTCCCCCGCCGGGTCAACCGGGCCAAGGCGCTGAAGCTGCCCGGCGACAAGGTGTACTCCGAGCTCAAGCAGGGCTCGGGCAAGAACTCCATCGCCACCACGATGGCCGTCGTGCGCCTGCTGCGCGACTGGATGAAGGACCCCGAGATCGGCCAGCGCCTGGTGCCGATCGCCCCCGACGAGTACCGCACCTTCGGCATGGACGCGATGTTCCCCTCGGCCAAGGTCTACAACCCGCAGGGCCAGCTCTACGAGTCCGTCGACCGCAAGCTGCTGCTCTCCTACAAGGAGTCCCAGCAGGGCCAGATGCTCCACGAGGGCATCTCCGAGGCCGGCGCGATGGCCTCGGCCACCGCCGCGGGATCGGCGTACACCACGCACGGCGAGCACATGATCCCGTTCTACATCTTCTACTCGATGTTCGGCTTCCAGCGCACCGGCGACTCGATCTGGGCGATGGCCGACCAGCTGGCCCGCGGCTTCCTCATCGGCGCGACCGCCGGTCGCACCACGCTGACCGGCGAGGGCCTGCAGCACGCCGACGGCCACTCCCCGCTGCTGGCCGCCACCAACCCGGCGGTCGTGCACTACGACCCGGCCTTCGCCTACGAGATCGGGCACATCATGCGCTCCGGCCTCGAGCGGATGTACGGCACCAGCGAGGAGCACCCCGACGGCGAGAACGTGATCTTCTACATCACGGTCTACAACGAGCCGGTGCACCAGCCCAAGGAGCCCGACGACGTCGACGTCGAGGGCATCCTCAAGGGCGTGCACAAGGTCTCCACGGCCGACGGCGAGGGCCCCCGGGTCCAGCTGCTGACCTCGGGCGTGGGCTTCCCGTGGGTCGAGAAGGCACGCCAGCTGCTCGCCGAGGAGTGGGGCGTGCAGGCCGACACCTGGTCGGTGACGTCGTGGAACGAGCTGGCCCGCGACGCCGTCGCCTCGGAGGAGCACAACCTGCTCCACCCCACGGACGAGCCCCGCACCCCCTTCGTCACCACCGCCCTGTCCGGCCACGACGGCCCGTTCGTCGCGGTCAGCGACTACATGACCGCGGTGCCGATGCAGATCGCGCGCTGGGTCCCCGGCGACTACTGCGTGCTGGGTGCCGACGGGTTCGGCTTCGCCGACACCCGTCCCGCGGCGCGGCGCTTCTTCCACATCGACGCCGAGTCGGTCGTGGTCCGCTCGCTGCAGGCGCTCGCCGACGCCGGCGAGATCGACCCGAGCCTGGTGGAGAAGGCGTTCTCGAAGTACCGCATCGACGACCCGACCGCCGTGAGCGGGGTCAAGCAGGAGGGCGGCGACGCCTGAGCCGGTGCCCGTGGCACACGGGTGAAGCGACGACGACGGCCCCGGGGCAACCGCTCCGGGGCCGTCGTCGCGCTCGCTCGGGGCGCGACCGGTCGGCGTACGCCGCCGGGGTCAGGCGCCCGGTTCGGCGGCCGTCAGCGGCACGACCTGGGCCACGGCGCCCGCCGGGCTGGCGGGACCGTTCTTGAGCAGGCGGCGCCAGCGGGCGCGCGAGTAGGTCGCGGGGCTGGTCGTGCGCACGAAGTCGTGCACGACCTCGACGAACCGCTCGGGGTGGTCCTTGTGCGGGAAGTGCCCGCTGCGCGAGATCACCTCGATGCGCGCCTTGGGCGCCAGCGCCGCGGCGTTGCGGGCGTGCCGCACCGGGATGACGTGGTCGTCGCGGCCCCACACCACGCACATCGGCATCGCCTCGGTCAGGTAGGCCCGGTCGGCCATCGTGACGATCTGGCCCTTCCAGTCCACGACCGCGCGCACCACGTGGCGGATCGCCGCACGGGCGCGGGGGTCCTTGAAGGAGTCGTAGATGTCGGCGACCTCGGCGAGGTCCCGGGTGGCCGCGGTGGGCAGCGCGGCCAGGCCGCGCAGGCCCGCCGCCCCCACGTGGCGCACGCCCGGCAGCGTCAGCAGGCCCATCGCGTGGTGGAAGCCGGGCGTGGTGATCGCGCGGATGGCCGGCGTCACCTCCGGGCCCAGCCCGCCCGAGGCGACCAGGATCATCCGCTCGGTGCGCTCGGGGAACTGGTAGGCGAACTGCATCGCGACCCCGCCGCCGAAGCTGTGGCCCACCACCGTGACCTTGTCGATGCCCAGCACGGTCAGCAGGTCGCGCACGCCGTTGGCGTAGCCGCCCACGCTGTAGTCGGCACGCGGCTTGTCGGACAGCCCGTGCCCGAGCAGGTCGGGCGCGATGACCGTGTAGTGCTCGGCCAGCCGGTCGATCACCGGCGACCAGGTCGTGTGGTCGCAGCCCAGGCCGTGCAGGAGCAGCAGCACCGGCCCCTCGCCCACCTTCACGAAGGCGCGCTGGTGACCGTGGACGGTGAGGTGCTGGACGTGGTGACGGCTGGGGGGCACCGGTGTCCTCCTGTCGGGGCGACCGCGGCCGACTCCCCGCGTGGGGGTCGTGAGCACCACGGTGTCGGGACACCCTGTCGCACAAATCCCTTGCACGTAAGGGTTCTCACCCGTTCGCGGCCAAAACTTGACCCTCCGTGCACGGTCGGCGCCGCCCGGAGCTGACGCGTGTGCATGAGTCCCCGGTCAGCCGGGGACTCATGCACTTGTCAGGGGTTGCAACACCTGACAAGCGACGGAGTCCCCGGCCGGCCGGGGATTCCTGCAGCCGGTCGCACTAGCCTGCAGGGGTGGTCGACCATCCCCCGGCGTCGCGCAGCCGCGCCGCCCAGACGCTGCTGCGCTCCACGGGGGCGCTGAGCACGGCCGCGACGGGGCGGATGGAGACCGCGCTGCCGTGGTTCCGCGACCTGGAGGCCGAGCACCGCTCCTGGGTGGGGCTGATCGTGCAGGCGGGCGTGCGCCACTTCGTCAGCTGGTACGCCGAGGACGGCGACAGCGCCCCGTCGGGCGAGGGGGCGCTGGCCTCCTCGGTCTTCGGCGCCGCACCACGCGCCCTGGCCGGGGTGATCAGCCTGCAGCAGACGGTCGACCTGGTGCGGCTGTCCATCGACGTGATCGAGGCCAACGTCGACTCCCTGCTGCAGCCGGAGGACGCGCTCGAGGTGCACGCGGCGGTGCTGCGCTACGCGCGCGAGGTCGCCTTCGCCACCGCCGAGGTCTACGCGCGCGCCGCCGAGTCCCGCGGTGCCTGGGACGCCCGGCTGGAGGCCCTGGTGGTCGACGCCGTGCTGCGCGCCGAGGCCGACGAGACCATCGCCTCGCGGGCCAGCGCCCTCGGGTGGCGGGGCCAGGGCCAGGTCGCGGTGGTGCTCGGCAACGCGCCGGCTCGCCGGGCCGAGACCGACCTCTTCGAGGAGGCCCGGCGCGCCGCCCAGGCCGCGGGCATGGACGCGCTCGGGGCGGTGCAGGGCGATCGCCTGGTCCTGCTGCTGGGCGGCGTCACCGAGCCGCGCGCCGCCGCCGCCCGCGTCGTGGACGTCTTCGGCGATGGCCCGGTCGTCGTGGGACCGGTCGCCGACAACCTCGACACCGCCCACCTCTCGGCGCGAGCGGCGGTCTCGGCGCACCGGGTCGCGGTCGGCTGGCCGGGCGCCCCCCGCCCCGTCCGCGCCGACGAGCTGCTGCCCGAGCGGGCACTCGGGGGCGACGGGCACGCGCGGCGCCACCTCGTCGACGAGGTGTACGTGCCGCTGCTGCGCTCGCGCGGAACCCTGACCGCCACGCTGACGGCCTACTTCGAGTCCGGCACCTCGATCGAGGCGACCGCGCGCACCCTCTTCGTGCACGCCAACACCGTGCGCTACCGGTTGCGCCAGGTCGCCGACCTCGTCGGGCTCGACCCGACCGAGGCACGAGAGGCCTTCACCCTCCAGATCGCGCTCGTCCTGGGCCGGCAGTCCGGTCGATCCGCCGACGACTGAGCCCGACACCCCCGCCCGTACGCCGGCGAAGTGAGCGCCCCCCGCGGGTTCTTGTAGGAAACTCACAACGAAACCGCCCTCATTATCGTCAGTGGCGCTCGTGAGTCGTAGGACCTGCTGCGGCACAGTAGGAGTCGTGCTTGTCATCGTCGCTCCCGGACAGGGAGCCCAGACCCCCGGTTTCCTCACCCCCTGGCTCGAGGACACCGACTTCGCGCGCCGCTTCGAGTGGCTCTCCACCGTGGCCGGTCTCGACCTCGTGCACTACGGCACCGAGGCCGACGCCGACGCGATCCGGGCCACCGAGGTGGCGCAGCCGCTGCTGGTCGCCACCGGGCTGATCGCCGCCCTCGAGCTGTTCCCCCACCCCAGCGACGCCTTCGAGCGCATCGGCGCCGTCGCCGGCCACAGCGTCGGCGAGATCGGCGCCGCCGCGGGCGCCCGGGTGATCACCGCCGAGCAGGCCATGGTGCTGGTGCGCGAGCGCGGGCTCGCCATGGCGCGCGCGGCGGCCCGGACCCCCACCGGCATGACCGCGGTCCTGGGCGGCGACCGCGACGAGGTGCTGGAGTCCCTGGCCACCCACGGGCTGACCCCCGCCAACGACAACGGGCCCGGCCAGGTGGTGGCCGCCGGCACGCTCGAGCAGCTGGCCGCGCTCAAGGACGCTCCCCCGGCCAAGGCACGCCTGGTGCCGCTGTCGGTGGCCGGCGCCTTCCACACCCACCACATGGCTCCGGCGGTCGAGCACCTGGGGGCGCTGGCGCGCTCGGTCTCCACCCACGACCCGCGCACCCGCGTGATCTCCAACCGCGACGGCCAGGTCGTGCACGACGGCCGCGAGGTGCTGCGCCGGATGGTGGGGCAGATCGCCCACCCGGTGCGCTGGGACCTGTGCCTGGAGACGATGGAGGACCTCGGCGTCACCGGCATCCTCGAGATGCCCCCGGCCGGCACCCTGACCGGCATCGCCAAGCGCGCCCTCAAGGGGGTCGAGACCTTCGCCCTCAAGACCCCCGACCAGCTCGACGACGCCCGCGCCTTCGTCGACAAGCACGGCGAGTCGGCCGGGCTCGAGATCACCCCGACCTGGCGGGTCGTGGTCTCCCCCACCAAGGGCACCTTCCACCTCGACGAGGCCGCCGCCGCCAGCGCCGTGCTGAGCGCCGGTACGCCCATCGGCGACGTCGCCAGCTCGCGCGACCGGATCACCATCACCGCCGCCCACGGCGGCCAGGTCGTCGAGTGGCTCGTCGAGGACGGCGACCCGGTCTCCCCCGGCCAGCCGCTGCTGCGTCTGCACCCCGAGGGCGTCGCCTGATGGCCGGCACGACGCCACGGCCCGCCCTGCGGCCCTCCGCCGGCGCCCCGCACGCGCGCCTCCTCGGCCTCGGGGCCTACCGGCCCTCGCGGGTGGTCCCGAACTCCGAGGTCGTCCTGGGCATCGACTCCACCGACGAGTGGATCCGCCAGCGCTCCGG
Organism: Nocardioides sp. 31GB23; assembly: GCF_040012395.1. Taxonomy (NCBI): domain Bacteria; kingdom Bacillati; phylum Actinomycetota; class Actinomycetes; order Propionibacteriales; family Nocardioidaceae; genus Nocardioides; species Nocardioides sp. 31GB23. The sequence goes on from NZ_JBDYKJ010000010.1 coordinate 86,191, forward strand.
CATCGAGGAGCGGCGCTGGGCCACCGACGACGAGACCCTGCGGATGATGTCGGTGGCCGCTGCCCGCCGGGCGCTGGAGGACTCCGGGGTCGACGCCCGCCAGATCGACTGCGTCGTGGTCGCCACGGTCAGCCACTTCATGCAGACCCCCGCCCTGGCCACCCTCGTGGCGCACGACCTCGGCACCGACCAGGCGGCGGCCTTCGACGTCTCGGCGGCCTGCGCCGGCTTCTGCCACGGCGTCGCGCTGGCCTCCGACATGGTCCGGGGCGGCAGCGCCCGCCACGTGCTCGTCATCGGCGCCGAGCGGCTCTCCGAGCAGACCGACCCCAGCGACCGCGGCACCGCCTTCATCTTCGCCGCCGGCGCCGGCGCCGTCGTCGTGGGTCCGGGCGACGAGCCGGGCATCGGCCCCGTCGTCTGGGGCTCCGACGGCGAGCAGTACGACCTGATCCGCTCGCGCGAGGACTGGCGCGACGTGCTGACCTCCGATTCGCCGCGCATGCCGCACCTGGTGATGCAGGGCAACGCGGTCTTCCGCTGGGCCTCCTTCCAGATGGCCAAGACCGGCCTCCAGGCGCTGGACCGGGCCGGCATCGGGGTCGACGACCTCGACTGCTTCGTGCCGCACCAGGCCAACAACCGCATCACCGACGCCATGGCCCGGGCGATGAAGCTGCCCGACAGCGTGGCCATCGCCCGCGACATCGTCCACCAGGGCAACACCTCGGCCGCCTCCATCCCGCTCGCGCTGGAGCGGATGCGCGAGGAGGGCCAGGCCCGCTCGGGCGACACCGCCCTGCTCATCGCCTTCGGCGCCGGCCTGGCGTACGCCGCCCAGGTCGTCGTCCTGCCCTGATCCCGCACCGTCCAGCACCACCCAACAAGAAACAAGGAGACAGCCTGCACATGGCCACCACCGAAGAGATCCGCACCGACCTCGCCGAGATCGTCAACGAGGTCGCCGGCGTCGAGACCGACGACGTCCAGCTCGACAAGTCCTTCGTCGACGACCTCGACGTCGACTCCCTGTCCATGGTCGAGGTCGTCGTGGCCGCCGAGGAGAAGTTCGGCGTCTCGATCCCCGACGACGAGGTCAAGAACCTCAAGACCGTGGGCGACGCCGTCGCCTACATCGAGCGCGCCCAGGCCTGAGCCGGCTGGGGGGGGGGGGGGGGGGGGGGGGGGGGGGG